>CAZQMG010000009.1:0-22536 GCA_964594375.1 uncultured Clostridia bacterium
CCGAAACCGATATAGCGTCCAGGACTCGCAGATTAACATCTCATAGGCTTCATTCTCTTTTTGCCGAAATGGCTGGTTAATTGACACAGTAAAATAAGGATGATATAGATAGCGCAACAGACAATTGCTATTGTAATGCGTGGTTTTGGTCTTCTTTCTGCTTGTGGAAAAGTGGTTGGCGCTGTATAGATACAGCTTTATTCCGAATGTTTCTTTGCTGCCTCCAATTTGGATAGAGCCCTGCCTGCATAGGAAGACCATTCTTTATCATTTACTACGGCAAAAAGAAATTTAGCATGAGGAAGGTTTGCAGGTGTATGCAAAGGTTGACCATGTGGTTCTAAAGTTATTAACTGGTTTATTTGGTAAAGAGGGAGTACTGCTCGATCCTGACCTTCTAGAGATGTATACCCACGACGAGGTCCCTGGCTTGAAGGCCCAGCCGGAAGTGGTTGTCAGAGCCACAATGGTAGAGCAAATTTCAAAACTTATGAAATTAGCTAACGAGAAGAGAGTCCCAGTCACTCCGCGCGGTGCTGGATATGGTCTTTCCGGTGGAGCGGTCCCTGTTTGCGGAGGAATAGTCCTCTCTCTGGAAAAGATGAACCGAATTCTGGAAATCGATAAAAACAATCTAATGATAACTGTTGAACCTGGTGTCATAACCGGTAAGATCCATGAAGCGGTAGAGAAGGAGGGGCTTTTCTATCCGCCGGATCCGGCCAGTCTTGATTCCTGCTCTATTGGCGGCAACGTGGCAGAAGGTGCGGGAGGACCCAGGGCAGTTAAATACGGTGTTACCAAAGACTATGTGTGTGGACTGGAAGCCGTTTTGCCCTCTGGTGATATAATCACATTAGGCGGAAAACTTGTCAAGAACGTCACCGGCTATAATTTAGTCGACCTTCTCATAGGCTCTGAGGGTACCTTAGCCATCATAAGCAAGATTATCCTTCGGCTCATACCCCTTCCCAGGGTAACTATAGACCTATTGGTAGCCTTCAACGAATTTCAATCTGCAGCAGATACAGTCTCAGCTATTATCGAACAGCACATACTCCCTACAACCATTGAATTTATGGAACAGGACTCCCTTCTAGCGTGCGAAAAATACCTTAAGAAAGAACTCCCTTTACGTGAAACGGCTGCTTTTCTCCTCATTAAACTGGATGGAAATGGCAAAGAAGATGTAGAAGCTCTCTGCGAGAATGTTGGTGAGATCTGTCTTGAACACGATGCCATTGATGTTCTGGTTGCCAGCGACCGTTCCACCCAGGACAGACTCTGGGAAGCCAGGCGTGTCATCATCGAGGCACTCAAGAGCAGGAGTCCAGTTAATCATATGGAGGACATCGTCGTTCCCCGTGCTAGGGTCAATGATTTCCTTCGAGAGATAAAAAAACTGCAGGAAAAATACGAGTATCCAATAATTTGTTTTGGCCATTCAGGCGATGGAAATGTCCATGTTAATATTCTCAAAGAAGATCGTGCGCAGGGTAAATGGGCTAGAACTATTCCTAAAATTAGTGGAGAGATTTTTGATATTGCTCTTAGCCTGGGTGGGCAAATAACTGGCGAGCATGGAATTGGTGCGACCAGGAGGAACTATCTGGAGAAAGCGGTGGGCCCAAAAACCTTGCAGCTCTTTCGCGGCATCAAACAGCTCTTTGACTCTAATAACATTCTCAATCCAGGGAAAATTCTTCCCGACTAAAGGCGCAGGCCAGATATTATTACAAAGATAGAGTCCTAACTTTCTGAATTCTGGTAAATAGCCTGAGCAGTTTGAAACCCAATTGTTGCATCATCAATAATACCATGTTTCTTTAATTCCTCTCCGATACAATTAAGCAGCCTGCCTACTTTATCTTTTGTGGAAGAGTGACCCATCAGTCCAATTCTCCAGGCCTTTCCACTGAATTCTCCCAGACCAGCACCAATTTCAATATTGTACCTCGCTCTTATGTTTTGACGAAGTTTACCTTCTTCTAATCCATCGGGAAGGTAGACAGCGTGTAGCATAGGAAGTCTTTCATTCTGTTTTTTCACCAGGTAGGTGAAACCTAATGCTTCAAGACCAGCTTGAAGGGCTGCGGCATTTCTTCTGTGACGCTGGAATCTGGCATCAAGTCCTTCTTGCAACACTAATCTGAGTCCCTCATGCAGAGCGTAGATCATATTTATGGGAGCGGTATGATGATACTTTCTCTGATATCCCTCATTCCAGTACTCCTCTATCATATTTAAATCAAAATACCAACTTCTTGCTTTTCTGGCTCGTAGTTTCTGCATGGCTTTTTCATTCAAAGTAATGGGAGAAAGTCCTGGCGGCACACTAAGGCATTTCTGGGTTCCACTGTAAGCGGCGTCGATTCCCCACTCGTCCATCTTTACTTCTGTCCCTCCTAAAGATGTTACCGCATCAACTAGAAATAGGGCGCCATTTTGATGAACAATCTCACCAATTTCTCTCATATGTTGTTGATGAGCACCAGTAGATGTTTCTGCGTGCACCAGGAAAAGTGCATGGCACCTATTTCTGGAAAAAGCTTTTCTTATCTCCTCAGGCGTAACCACAGTTCCCCATTCCAAATCAATGGATATTACCTCTCCGCCAAAACGAGATACTTCATCGGCAATCCTTCCTCCAAATACTCCGTTTCTAACAACAATTACTTTATCCTGAGGGTTGATGAGATTAGCTACCAGGGTTTCCATTCCAGAGCTTCCAGTGCCAGAGATGGGAATGGTCATCCGATTCTCGGTTTGATAGAGCATTCTCAACATAGCCTGAGCTTCGTCCATTATTTTAATGAATTCTGAATCGAGGTGACCTATAGTGGCTGCTGACATTGCCCTTAAAACTGCTGCCGGTACATCGCTTGGCCCAGGCCCATGTAAATGTATCTCTAAGTTGCGCTCATATGTTGGATCGACTTTCATCTTTCCTCCTCCTAGCCTATTTAATCTGCTCTCATTTACCTATTTTTTCTTCTAACCAATCTATTACTACTTTTTCCAGATTAACCTTATTTAATTTGTTTATCTCAGGAATACCGGCTGGACTGGTGACATTTATCTCCACTATTTTTTCTCCTATCACGTCAACTCCAGCAAAATAGATTCCATCTCTTAGCAGGCGGTTAGATAAATATTGACAGATTTTTTCATCAAGAGGAGTAATTTCAGCTGGAACGAATTTGGCTCCTTTGTGGATATTTGCTCTATAATCATCAGGGGGTGGAACTCGGCACATCGCTCCCACAGGTTTTCCCTCTAGAATAAGAATTCTCTTGTCTCCTTCCTTTATCTCAGGTAGATATTCTTGAGCTATAAGGAATTTTTTCCCTTGCTCGGCAGCCATTTCCAGTAAAGAGTTGAGGTTGATATCATCTTTTTCGAGGTAAAGCACTCCTCTCCCGCTGCAATCACCCAGAGGTTTTAAGATCATCTTTCCACCTATTTGCCAGAGAAATTTCTTTAGTTGTTCAGGTTTTTTGCTTACCAGGCTGCGAGGGGCAAAGAGAGGAAAATTAAGTACATATAGTTTCTCATTTGCCTCTCTTATTCCTCGGGGGCTGTTAATAATAAGGGTAGGAGGAGAAACGTGTTCCAATATGTAGGTGGAGTAAAGATAATCGAGGTTAAAAGGAGGGTCTTTGCGGATGAATATGGCCTGGAGTCTGTTCAGTTTTATCATCTCTGGCCGAGCCATAATGAACCTATCTTTTTTTCTTTCTACTATTTCACTTAAGCTGCCCCAGACCTTTTCACCTCGGAGTTCCAGGTCTTTGATATTTAGATAAAATACTCCATACCCTCTTTTCAGGCATTCCGTAATCAAGCAGCAGCTTGTATCCTCATCAATGCTATCCAATTTTTCAAAAGAGTCCATTATGAATGCAACATCTAAAGCCACCTTTTGCCTCCACTATATTTATATCAAAGAAAAGAAATAAGTCTAGTATGTTTGACAGAAAAGATATAGGCCTATAGTATAGATTATAAAGTTATGGGAGAATTAGTAAGTGAAGGGAGAAATTGGCCATTACCGGGAGCTGGTGGATTACTTCTTAGATTCTTGTTCTTTTCGGAAGAAACTGAAGATAGGAGCGGAGTTTGAAAATCTAGCTGTTTTTGCCCATTCGGGAAAAGCTATTCCTTACAGAAACGAAAGAGGGGTGACAGCTATTCTTTCCGGCTTGAGCCAGAAATTTGGATGGGAACCACTGAAAGAAAATGGTGAGCTTATTGCCCTTTCCCGTGAAAGCTCCTGGGTAACTTTGGAACCCGGAGGGCAGATAGAGCTGAGTACGAGTGTTCATAATGACATTCATCAAGTAAAGAGTGAATGGGAAAAGTTCATAGAAGAGATTAAATCCATTGTAGAGCCCTTCGGTATAAGATGGTTAGGACTGGGCATTCAGCCTGTGAGCCTCCTGGAAGATATAGAGTGGGTGCCAAAACAGAGGTACAGAATTATGGCTCCCTATATGGCTGAACATGGAAGGATGAGTCAGTATATGATGAAAAAAACCGCTTCAATACAGATAAGCATGGACTATTTTAGTGAAGACGATTTTGTTAGAAAGATGCGCACTGCCTTATTTCTGGCGCCCATTATAACTGCTATTTTTGCCAACTCTCCTATTTCCGAAGGCAAGATAAATGGTTTTTTAAGTGAAAGAGCCCATATATGGAATCATACAGATGTTGCCCGTTGTGGTCTAATCGAGGAGAAATTCCTTTTCAATCCGCAATTTTCAACTTATGTTAACTATGCTTTACAGGTTCCTATGTTCTTTATAATAAGAGAAAATCGTTGGGTTGAGGTCAAGAATATGACTTTCTCTGCCTACTTGAAGAATGGATACCAGGGCTACAGAGCAACCTGGGATGACTGGGAACTCCATCTTTCTACTATTTTTACTGAAGTGAGAGCCAAGAAATATATAGAGCTGAGATGTGCTGATTTACAGAAGAGGCAATTTGCTCCTGCTGTCGCTGCTTTATGGAAAGGAATTCTATATAACGAGAAAACACTGAGGACGGCTTGGTCGCTGATTAAAAGCCTATCCTGGAAGGAACTGTGCTCACTCTACCGTACTGTTCCCAGGGAAGGTTTGAAAGCCAGGTTGAAAGGGGTAAGGCTGCTCGATATTGCTAAAGAACTATTAAGGATAAGTCACTCTGGTTTAAAAGAGCAGCGACAGTTTAATCAGGATGGGGAAGATGAGAGTGTCCATCTTGAACCCATTATGGAACTTATCATAGAGGATGAGATGTGCCCAGCAGAAATAATAATTAAGAACTGGAACGGTAGCTGGCACAAGTCTATTAACAAATTGATTGAGTATAGCTCCTACTAGAATTTATCAGTCCTCCCAATTTCTTCACATTTTACAAATTTCATATCCTTTTTAGTGGGTGTAGAATACTAATTAAGGTTCTGTAAATAATTGACAAGTTGCATTTTTTGGCTATAGTAACACTGTTCAGCAGGGGGATGACTTAATGTTCACAATATTTTTGGTTAGCGTAATTGTAATTTCATTGTCTGGCGTAATGATGCCAGGACCTCTATTCGCCATGACTGTTGCTAAAAGTTACAATAATCCTGCTTCAGGAGCATTGGTAGCTTTGGGACATGCAGTGATAGAGATTCCTTTAATATTTCTGATATATTTTGGTTTTGCTAATTTCTTAAAGTTGACTCAACTGCAAATTTTCATTGGTGTAGCTGGTGGGGCCATACTGATTTATATGGGAATGGATATGATCAGGTCAAGGAAGGCTATGGTTGAAGAGGGCAAGGACTTGCCTTATGGTTCATTCATGGGTGGGATTATTACCACGGCTGTTAATCCCTATTTTCTCTTATGGTGGGCCAGCGTTGGTGCAGCTCTTATTGTCAAATCCATAGCCTTTGGACTAATGGGTTTTGTTCTGTTTACGGTGATACATTGGCTTTGCGATTTCGCTTGGCTATCAGGTATATCCTTGGTAATTCATCGATTACACCATTTATGGAGTAAGAGGGTACACAGGGCAATATTTAGTTTATGTGGTCTGCTTATGATTGGTTTTGGTGTCTGGTTCATAGGTTCGGTTATTATATAGGTAAATAAAGCGTTTAGCGTATAGCGGATAGTGAAAAACGGGAAACCGTAGCGGATAAGTTCATTGTTCATGATTCATCGACAGAAAGAACGATAAGATGGTGAGTAGTGAGTGGTTAATTGATGAGCGGTGAATAGCGCCCTCTCCCACTTTTGGGGAGAGGGATAGGGTGAGGGGAAATTGACCAATTAATCAATTAACTAATTAACCATTTAACCAATTAACTAACGGGCTAGCAGGTCAATGAACAACGAACAACCAACTACGAACTAGAAGGGGGGATTCAAAAAATGGATTTCAAAAAAGTGAAGATGAAAATTCCGGCAGAGGCAAACATTATTATTGGACAAACCCATTTTATCAAGACAGTAGAAGACCTTTATGAAGTGATGGTTAATTCTATAGCCGGGGGAAAATTTGCTATTGCCTTCTGCGAAGCATCAGGTCCTTGCTTGATAAGAGCAGAGGGAAATGACCAGGAGTTAAAAGCAATAGCTATTGAGAATGCCAATGCTCTAGGAGCTGGGCATATATTTGTTATTTTATTAAAAGATGCATTCCCGCTGAATGTTCTTAATGATATTAAAAACTGCCGGGAGGTCTGTTCTATATTTTGTGCTACCGCAAATCCTGTAGAGGTAGTGGTTGCTGAAACAGAACAGGGTAGGGGAGTTATGGGAATTATAGATGGGTTCAAGCCCAAGGGGATAGAAAGAGAAAGAGATATTAAGCTTCGTAAGGAATTCTTGAGAAGAATAGGATATAAGCTTTAGGAGTAAGTGAGTTATGCCGGCAAATTTACCTCCTCAATATTATGAGGCTGAGAAAAGGTTTAGGCTTGCCCGGACTGATAAAGAGAAGTTGGCTATTCTCAAAGAAATGTGGGCTATTATGCCCAAACACAAAGGAACTGATAGGCTCCAGGGTGAACTTAAAGCAAAGCTCTCTCAATTAAAAAAGGAGATGCAAACAAAGAAAAAGAGTGGTAAAAGTTTCTATAGTCACCATATTGAAAAAGAAGGAGCAGCTCAAGTAGTCCTCATTGGGCTGCCTAATGTGGGAAAGTCTCAAATAGTCACCAGTCTTACTAATGCTACTCCTCAGGTAGCTTCTTATCCTTTTACTACTAGAGAACCTCTTGTGGGGATGATGCCTTTTAAGGATATAAAGATTCAACTGATAGATACTCCTCCTATAACGGAAGAATTTATAGAACCATGGCTGCCGGAGATTGTTAAATACGCTGATTATGTTGTTCTGGTTGTTGATCTGGGAAGCGAAGAGGTTTTAAACCAGATAGATGTTATATTGAAAAGATTAGAGCAATCTAAGGTCAAGCTTGCCGCAAAAGAGGAAGAGAATGATGAGTTGAATGCCCATTTTTATAAAAAAACAATGATTGTAGGCAATAAGAATGATATACCAGATGCCGAGGAACGCCTTAAAGTGTTAAAAGACTTACACGGCGATAATTTTCCTCTGTTCTCTATCTCCGCAAAAAAAAGGGAAGGACTGCAGGAACTTAAAAGAAAGATTTATAAGGAGCTAGCTATTATTCGTGTATATACAAAGGAGTCGGGAAAGCCCGCTGATATGGATGACCCTATTGTTCTAAGAAAAAGGAGCAGGCTCATTGATGCAGCTAGAGTTATCCATAAAGATTTTGCCTTTAAGTTAAAATATGCTAAAGTGTGGGGGTCAAGCAAATTTGATGGTCAGAAGGTAGATAGAAATCATCTCTTAGAAGATGGTGATGTTGTTGAGTTTCATCTTTAATAGCGTAGAGCGTTTAGCGGATAGCGTATAGTGAAAACAAAAAGCAAAAAAGACAGCGGATAGTAGGTGAGTGGTTAATTAGTGAGTGGTGAGTGGCGCCCTCTCCTGTGGGAGAGGGATGGGGTGAGGGGGAACATTAGCAAAAAAGGAAAAAGATGAACAAGAAAGATTTATTGACTCTCAAAGATTGGTCGAGGGAAGATATAGTGAATATAATAGATAAAGCGATTGCTATTAAAGAGAGTCCAGAGAAATACGCTAACTTTCTGGAAAGACGAACTCTGGCTATGCTTTTTCAAAAAACCTCTACCAGAACACGTGTTTCTTTTGAGGTAGCAATGACCCAGCTAGGAGGGCATGCTATTTATCTGGATTGGAGAACTACCAATTTCACTTTAGCTGAAATAGAAGATGAAATAAAATATCTTTCTCGGAATGTAGATATTATTATGGCTCGCCTTTTCAAACATATAGATTTAGAGAAAACAGCCAGAGCCTCAGGAGTTCCTGTAATAAATGGCTGTACAGAGAAGTATCATCCCTGTCAGGCTTTCTCTGATTTAATGACTATTAAGGAGAAAAAAGGTAGACTGGAGGGGTTGAAGTTGGTATATGTGGGAGTGCAGAACAACGTCTGCAATTCTTTAATTAATGGTTGCACTAAGGTAGGTATGAAGATTACTGTGGTAACTCCCATAATCCATGAGCCAAGTGTGGATAAGGAGCTCATAAAAGAGACAGAAAAGAGTGGACTGTATCAAGCTACCCTGGATATAAAAAAGGCAATTGATGAGGCAGATATTATCTATACTGACACCTGGGTAGATATGGAGCTTTTCCTCGACCCTGAATTTAAAAAAGAGAAAGAGATGAGAATAAAGAAGCTCAAGCCTTATCAGTTGAATGAGAGTCTATTGAAGGGTAAGGATATTCTCATTATGCATGACATGCCTATTCATGAAGGATATGAAATAACCAGGGCAGTGATAGAGAGTTCCCATTCTATTATATTTGAACAGGCAGAGAATCGACTTCATGGAGAAAAAGCTATTCTTTTGAGACTGCTGGGAATGATGTAACTATTCAGTTTTGTCATGTTTCACCGCAGCGCATAAAAGCGTAAAACGTAAAGCGAAAAATGTAAAACCATAGCTTAAAATTCAAAATAAAATTCAAGGAAAGAAAAATGGATTTTACCCTGAATGACGACCAGAAAATGATTTTAGAATTAGTGAATGAGGTCTGTGAAAAAGAATTTGCCCCTCGAGCAGATGAGGTTTCTGCCAAGGGAGAGTTCCCTGCTGAAAATATTAAGAAGTTGGCTGAACTTGACCTATTCGGCATTACTATCCCTGAAGAATACGGGGGATTGGGAATGGACTATCTTACCTGGACCCTGGTTTCAGAAAGAATCTCTCGAGCTTGCACCACCACCGGCTTAATCTTTGGAACTGACCTATTATGTACCTATCCTCTTCTCCAGTTTGGTAATGAAGAACAAAAAAAGAAGTATCTTCCCCCTTTGGCTAAAGGTGAATCACTGGGTGCATTTGCTCTCACTGAGCCGGAAGCCGGTTCGGATGCAGGGAATGTCCAGACAACCGCAAGAAAAGAGAAGGATTCCTATGTCCTTGATGGAAACAAAATCTTCATTACCAATGGAGAGGTAGCTGGTATCTATGTCATCATTGCTAATATGGATAGAGCCAGGGGGCCACGCGGTTTAACCGCCTTTATTGTAGAAAAGGGAAATCCCGGATTTACCTTCGGGCAGCATTTTGATAAAATGGGACTGAGTGCTCTGCCCAATGTAGAGCTAATCTTCGATAATTGCCGGATTCCCAGTGAAAATCTTCTGCACAAGGAAAAGAGAGGGTTCAGGGTGGCTATGCGTACCTTTGCCGCGGGTAGAATAGGAGTAGGCATTGGAGCCCTGGGGGTAGCTGAAGCTGCTTTTGAAAAAGCCAAGGAGTATTCTAAGGAGCGAGTGCAATTTGGTAGATCTATCTCCAGTTTTCAGGCCATTCAACACATTCTGGCCGATATGGCTACGGGGATAGAGACAGCTAAATACCTTCTATATCGGGCAGCCTGGCTTTTGGACCAGAATGAGCCCTTTGAAAAGGTTTCCTCAATGGGTAAACTCTATGCTTCTGAGGTGGCTATGAAGGTGGCTACCAAAGCTGTTCAAGTTTTTGGCGGATATGGTTATACCAAAGATTATCCAGTAGAACGTTATATGCGGGAGGCAAAACTCTTTGAAATCATTGAGGGAACTTCTGAGATTCAGAGAGGAGTTATTGCCAATTTGCTTTTAAAAGAGCATGAATAGCAGATTCGTTGCTCGTTGCTGGCCGCTCGTCGCTCGAAAAGAAAGAAAAAAGAGTCTGGATTCTAGAGGCTCGATTCTCGATGCTGGGTAAGTCGATGAACTATGAACAATGAACTATTAACTATCTTGAAGGAATAAAGTATGCATATTATTGTTTGTATCAAGCAAGTTCCGGATACAGAGGAGTTAGGGAAAGTAAAGGTAAATCCAGCCACTAACACCCTGAGGAGGGAAGGAGTACCCAGTATAATAAACCCCTTTGATGAAAACGCCATTGAGGAAGCTTTGCGGCTGAGAGAAAAAAAAGGTGGAGAGGTAACAGCTTTGTCTATGGGCCCTCCACAAGCAGAAGAAGCTCTAAGGAAAAGTCTGGCTATGGGAGTGGATAGGGCTATTCTTCTTTCAGATAAAGCTTTTGCTGGAGCGGATACCCTGGCTACTTCCTATGTTTTGGCCATAGCCATCAAAAAGATAGGAGAATTTGATCTGATTCTTTCCGGAAAGCAGGCTATTGATGGAGATACAGCTCAGGTAGGGCCAGGGATTGCGGAATGGCTTAGTATACCTCAGCTAACCTATATCAGGAAGTTAGAGGTTAATGATAATAAGGTAAGGGCAGAGCGGGTTCTGGAGGATTCTTTTGAAGTGGTAGAGACGTCTCTTCCTTGTCTGGTTACAGTAACTAAAGATATAAATGAGCCTCGCTATCCTTCTCTTAGGGGCCTTCTCAAGGCAAAAAAGAAAGAGATACCCATTTGGGGTTGCCATAATTTGTCAGTAGAAAGAAAAAGAGTAGGAGCGGATGGTTCTCCTACTCAGGTAATTAAAATTTTTACTCCTCAGCCTCCTGGAAAGGGAGAAATTCTTTCAGGGGAGATTTCTGAGGTGGCAGATAGATTGATTAGGGAGATAAAGAAGAGAAAGATAGTCTGAAAGTTAGACGAGTGCTATTCCTATATTGTATTGCGTATATCGTATTGCGTATTGCGTCTGGAAGCGTACTTATCTAGGAGATGCTCGACGCACTCCCGAAACTAGAGAAACTTTTTCTGGTGTGAGCAATGAAAATAGCTCAATCCAATTTTAATTCTTTGTAGGAGAAATTAATGGCAAAAATTGAAATTTTGATTGATAAGTGCACCGGTTGTAAGAAATGTATCCCCAGTTGCCCTTTTTCTCTTATTACGGTTGAGGATAAAAAAGCAAAGATAATGGAAGGTTGCACTTTCTGTGGTGCCTGCGTGGAGGCTTGTCCTCTTGAGGCTATCTTGCTGGAAAGAGAAGAGAAAAAGACAGATTTGTCTTCCTTTCGGGGAGTATGGGTATTTGCCGAACAGCGAGATGGGGAGATTATGCCAGTAACTTACGAACTTCTTGGGGCAGGAAGGGGACTGGCTGATGAGCTGGGGGAGAGTCTATCGGTGATTCTATTGGGAAGTAACTTAAAAGAGAAAGTCAAGGAATTGCTACAATATGACCTGGAGAAAATTTATCAGGTGCAGAGTCCTTTTCTTAAATCATATAAAACCAGCCTATATACCCAGGCTATGACAGATCTGGTGAGGCGAGAATGTCCTGAAATTATTTTAATAGGAGCAACTAGCCTGGGAAGAGATTTTGCCCCTCGCCTGGCTACTCGTCTCAAGACGGGTTTAACTGCTGACTGCACAGGTCTTAAAATAGACGGAGAAAGTAGAAATTTAATTCAAACACGGCCGGCCTTAGGGGGGAACATTATGGCTAGTATAATATCGCCTTACCATCGTCCGCAAATATCTACAGTGAGACCTAAGGTGATGAGAAGAGCAAAGCCGGTCAGCGGTAAGGACATAGAAATAATAGAAATAGAGGCTCGTCTAGATGAAAAGGATGATTTAGTGAGTATTCTTAACATAATTAAAGAAGAAGGGGAATTGGCAGACTTACAGGAAGCAGAGATCATTGTTTCTGGAGGGCGAGGGTTAGGAAAAGCAGAGAATTTTTCTTTAATTGAAAAACTAGCTGGACTTCTGGGGGGAGCGGTGGGAGCTTCCCGGGCAGTGGTAGATGCAGGATGGATTCCCTCTTACCATCAAGTAGGCCAGACAGGAAAGACCGTCCAGCCCAAACTTTATATAGCTTGCGGTATTTCTGGAGCTATTCAACATCAGGTGGGAATGAGAACTTCAGAGATTATTGTGGCTATTAATAAGGATGCAGAAGCTCCTATTTTTGACATTGCTACCTTTGGCATAGTAGAAGATGTGCATAAATTTCTTCCTTTATTCATAGAGAAATTGGAATCAGAGAAACAAGCAAGCACCCCCTCGCCCCTTCCCTCTCCCCTCAGGGAGAGGGTATAAGATAGCACTCATTCACTTTTCACAAGAAAGAGGGTTTCTCGTTACCTCCTCTCCCCTCAGGGGAGAGGATTAAGGTGAGGGGAAGAAAATTGTCCTAAGGCTCTTCCTGGAGTATGAAGATGTTTTTACGTAATTTGACAGAAAAAGAGATAGAGATGATTGGAATAATTGAGGGTTTTGTGCGAGAAAAACACGCACATAACATAGGTCACGACTATTCTCATATTATTGAAGTTACTCGTCGAGCTATAGAAATTGCTCAGATGCTCTCTGAACCTGTAAATCCTTTCATACTTATTTGTGGAGCACTTTTTCACGATTTGGGTAGAGTAGGAGTTCCTACAGGAGCTATGCACGGGATAAGAGGAGCTGCTTTTGCTGAGCAGTTCCTTAAGGCAAGTTGGATAGATAAAGAGACAGGTAAGAAAATCGTGAGAATTATTACCCGTCATACTCCTACTTCTCATATACCGCCAGAAACAATGGAGGAGAAGATTGTCTATGATGCTGATACTCTGGATCGGTTCGGCTGGATTGGCATTTTAAGAGGTATAATGGGTAAGACTGGCTCTATCGAGGATATCATAGAGAAGGTTATTGCTAAAAGGAGCCATGATTATGAGTTATTGATATTTGAAGAGAGCAAAGAGATAGGAAGAGAAGCTCATGAGAATTCTATATTTTTCTTAAACGAATTAAGAAAAGCCCTGCAAAAAAGGAGTAAAGAGATAAGAGAATTATCCCTTCCCGGGACAGAGCTTTCGCGGACCAAATAGCTATTATGTTATTTGATACTTAGTGCACAGTTTAATAAATAATGACCGGCCTCGATTTGAGCTAAATACGTAACCTTATTCATGAAAAGAACCATTTAGGAATGCGGAGGAAAAATGGATAAAGAAGAATTTCTCAATGAGGCAGAGAAACATATTTTTTCTATGGGTTTGGGTGATAGTGGCAGTAAGCTGTGTAAAGCCAATATGAAATATGGGTTAGCTAAAATACACTATTGGCAAGAAAGTTCAGGTATTACTCCTAAGGCTACTTTTATTTCTACTCCTGATATGACGGTTACCCGAAATGTTAATAGATGGAGGGAAGGTTTTGGTTATGGAGGAAAGATCAGTTGGGGGAAGGGAGACGAGGAAATCATTGTCCTCAATACCAAGCCAAATGCTTGTGGGATGTTTGTGGGAGGTTTAGAGAGATTTCCTGATGAGAAAAGGCTTTTGGAGAGAGTTGAGGTTTTCCAGAAAAAGAAAAGTTTTGTCAATAAAATCAAAGTAAAGTGGGATTTTAGTAAAGGAAATCATTTTATTGAGATTTTTTCTGTCAAGCCAATGGTTGAGGTGGAGCTTCCTCCCTATGTATTTGTTATTCATGGCTCAGCCAGTGAATTAAGAGAAAACAGTCCCTTTGGTTGGGGTCTTTATTATGATAAGTCCCCTGTTCTTAGAAAAGAAGCAGACTGTGTTAATACTCCTTTCGGTTCTTTACCTATCCTGGAAGGAAAGAAAGCAAAGCGATATTTTGAGCTTTATCAATTTGCTGACGTATTCGCCAAGCAGAAAAGAGAGTTGGTAGCAAAGGAACTATTTGGGGATTGTCAATTAATATCTAACGAAACTCATCAGGGACTTTTGAATTATAATGAGATTTTATTGGGAGCCCATTATATAAATGGTAAAAGCAAATTATATCCTTTAACTCTCAGAGCAGACCTACCGGCATACTTACTAAAGGGACGTAAAAATCTTAGACCGGAAAGTATCGAAAGTCTAGGATTTGGCAAGAGAGCAAGGAAGCTGGGAGTATATCAAAGATTAAGACAGGCTAACCTCATTCCTCACGGAGGAGGATATACCTTTCCTCAGCTCTTAAGCGTAGAAGAGGTTTATGAAATTGGGGGAAAACGATACTTTAAGGCAGATGCAGCTAATGACCGAGGTAAACAGATTATTTTTGATATTCGGGATATTCCTTTCATATATAGGGGAAGGGAAGTAGCTTTGAGACTATTAGAATTGGAGCTGGGAGAAATAGCAGCCAAGCTTATTCCCCTTTATGTAATTAAGGTTTAGACTATGTGTTTTAAAATCTTTGCACGATATACGACATACGATATACGCAATACGAGATTGTCCGAGGCATTTATTGACATTTTTTGTTGATAGACTATACTGAAAACAGGAAAGCATTCCTCAATGGCTTTTATGCCGGAGCCCCAAAGGGCTCTTGTTTTTTTATTAAGGGGTTAAATTAATGAGATTTTCTCAATATTTAGTTACTACTTCTAAGGAAGTTTCCAGGGAAGCTGAGTGTGTGAGTCACCAGTTAATGCTTCGAGCAGGATTGATAATGAAATTTGCTGCTGGTATCTATTCTTATCTTCCTATGGGGTATAGGGTTTTGGCCAGGATTACTTCCATTATAGAAGAAGAAATGGAACGAATCGGAGCGCAGCGATTACTTCTTCCTTTTGTCCAACCAGCCGAGCTCTGGAAGAAAAGCGGAAGATGGGAGAGTTGGGGAGAGGAACTTGTTCGTTTTAAGGATAGAAAAGGAGCTGACTTTGTGCTTGGTCCTACCCACGAGGAAGTAATCACTCAATTAATTAAACAGCAAATAAACTCTTATAAAAAGCTTCCGGTCATAGTTTATCAGATTCAGGCAAAATTTCGAGATGAGCCGCGAGCACGGGGCGGAGTAATCAGGGCAAGGGAATTCTTGATGAAAGATGCCTATAGTTTTTGCCAGAGCAAAGAAGAGGCAAAAGTGATTTATGAGAAAATGAAAGAGGCTTACAAGAGAGTCTTCTCTCGCTGTCTTTTGGATTATAGATTAGTAGAGGCTGACACAGGAACTATGGGAGGAGAATTCTCGCATGAGTTTATAGTTCTGACTAATTCAGGTGAAGATAGAATAGTGGAGTGCGAAAGATGTGGATATGTAGCTAAGTTGGAAAGAGCTGTCTGTGTAACAGATGAGGCAGAAAAGGGTGAAAGGCAGCCAGTGAAGGAGGTATCTACACCAGGAATTCGAAATATCAAAGAACTTAGCCATTTTCTTGGTTGCCAGGAAAAAAAGACTTTAAAAACCATCTTTTATGAGACTGATAAAGGCCTGATAGCAGTATTAATCAGAGGCGACCATTATGTAAATGAGGAGAAACTGAGATTGCTTCTTAAGGCAAAGGAGCTAAAACTCGCTTCAGATAACCTGACAAGAAAAGAGATAGGAGTAGAGATAGGATTTGTTGGACCAGTAGGGCTTGACAGAAATAAGCTTGTGGTGGATAATACAGTGATGCAAGGAAAGAATTTCGTTACAGGAGCCAACAAAAAGGATGTTCATTTAATAAATGTTAATCCTAATAGGGATTTCAAACCGACTCTCACAGGCGATATAAGATTTCCTGTTTTAGGAGATGGGTGTCCTTTGTGTGTGGATGAGATAAAAATAAAAAGAGGAATCGAATTAGGTCAGATTTTTCACTTAGGAGAAGGATATAGCTCTAGCTTGGGAGCTACTTTTCTGGACAAAATGGGAAAGGAAAAATACTTCATCATGGGGTGTTATGGTATAGGAGTGAGCAGACTTTTAGCAGCAGTTATTGAGCAGAATTATGATAAGGATGGTATTATCTGGCCAAAGGAGATTGCTCCCTTTCAAGCGGTAGTTATAGCCACTTCTCCTGATACTGCCAGGGCAGCAGAGGGGGTTTATCTTCGTTTAAAAAAAGCAGGAATAGATACATTGTGGGATGACCGGGATGTAAGTGCAGGAATAAAGTTTAATGATGCAGATCTTCTAGGTATTCCTTTTAAGGTAATTCTTGGTAATATTTTCCTAAAGGAAGATAAGATAGAGATCAAAACTCGCCGGCGAGGGGAGAAAGAAAAAGTCGGGAGAGACGGGATTTCCCAAAGAATAAAGGAGCTAATAAAGGATGCAGAATAGTGAATTCTTCTTTCTCTTAGAGCGTATTGGAAGAGAAAGAGGCCTTTCTTCAGAGGCGTTATTAAAAAGTGTTGAGGAGGCTTTGACTTCTGCTTATAAAAAGAAATATAATCAGCCAATAGAAGATTTGAAAGTACTTCTAGACGAAAAAAATGAAAGGCTGCGGGTTCTGGTTACTAAAGAGGTGGTGGAAAAAGTATATAATCCTGGAATAGAGATTTCTTTAGAGGAAGGGAAGCAAATTGATGAGAAGGTGAAATTGGGGGATAAAATAGAAGTAGAGACAGATCCTCTTCAGTTCAGTAGGATTGCTGCTAGCACAGGTAAGTACGTAATGATGCAGCAAATTGTGGAGATGGAAAAAGATCTAATCTACGAGGAATTCAAGAAAAGAGAAGGAGAGATAATTAGTGGGACGGTGCGTTACCGAGCTGATCGCTTTATTCTTATTGATCTGGGTAAAACAGAAGGGATTCTTCCTAAGAGAGAGCAGTTACTTGGTAGAAGGTATAGACAGGGAGAACGGGTAAGAGCTTATATTTTACGAGTTACTCGAGAACCTAAAGGTCCTCGCATTATTCTTTCTCAGACCCATCCCGATTTCTTGAGAAGACTCTTCGAGCTGGAGGTGCCAGAAATAGAAGAAGACATTGTCAAAATCAGGCAGATAAAAAGAGAAGCAAGTAGAAGAGCCAAGGTAGTGGTGGAATCTACGGAAGAAAAGGTGGATGCTGTAGGGGCTTGCGTAGGTTTGCGTGGTTCTCGTATCAAAGCAGTCCTGCGGGAGCTGGAAGATGAGAGAATTGATATAATACGCTATAGTGAGGATGCTTCTACTTTTATAAAGAATTCCTTGAAACCGGCTGAGATAATCGAAGTTAAACTTGATGAAAGCAAAAAGGAAGCAAAGGTTATAGTTACTGACAGCCAACTTTCTCTAGCTATTGGAAGTAGGGGAGAGAATGTAAAACTGGCGGCAAAGTTAACTGGCTGGCAGATTGATATAAGATCCCTGGGCCAAATAATAGAAGAGACAACTTTTTTGAAACATCTGGCGGGAGTAGGAGAGAAAACGTTGCTTTCTTTGAGAGAAGCTGGTTTTCTGACCAAAAAGGATATTTTAAGAGGTGGAGTAGAAGCTTTGTGCAAAGTCAAAGGGATTGGGGCTAAGACAGCGGAAAAGATTCTGGAGAAAATCAGCCAGGCAAACCAAAAACCTGAAGAGCCGGAAGGGGAGGATTAATGCGTATTTATCAGTTGGCCAGAAAGTTGAATCTATCTACCCAGGAGCTTCTGAAGATTCTTTCTCAGTTGAAGATAAAGGGAAAGACCAGTGTAAGCGGTCTTTCCGCACAGGAGATTAAGAGGGTAGAAGGAAAGCTGGTAAAGAAGAAACCTTCTGCTGAAGAGAAAGAATTAATGCCACGGACTCCCGTCGTGACTTTATTGGGTCACGTAGACCATGGGAAAACTTCCCTTTTGGATGCTGTGCGTAAAACTAACGTAGCTGGAGGGGAAGTGGGAGGGATTACTCAAAAGATTGGAGCCTCAGAGGTGGAATGTAAAGGGAAAAAGATAGTATTTATTGATACTCCCGGCCATGAAGCTTTTACCAATATGCGGGCCCATGGAGCCCAGGTTACCGATATTGCTGTTTTAGTTGTTGCCGGTGATGATGGAGTTATGCCTCAGACAATAGAGGCGATTAATCATGCCAGAGCGGCTAAAGTGCCTATTATGGTGGCTATAAATAAAATAGATAAAGCAGAAACAAAATCGGAAAGAGTCAGGGATCAGCTAAGCAAATATGATTTAGTTCCAGAAAAATGGGGAGGCGAGACCATATTTGTGGAGGTTTCCGCTTTGAAGGGTCAAGGGTTAGATGAATTCCTGGAAATGATACTCTTAGAGGCAGAAATGCTGGAATTAAAGGCAGAGCCAGAGGGAGATTTCCAGGGGGTAGTTATAGAAGGTGAATTAGATAGACAAAGAGGTCCTTGTATTACTCTTCTTGTCCAGAAGGGAACCTTAGAGATAGGTGATATATTGGTGGGAGGTTCCACTTACGGAAGGGTAAGAACTCTTATTAATTGGAAGGGAGAGACAGTTAAGAAAGCAGGGCCATCTGTGCCAGTAAGAGTTTTAGGGCTTTCTGATGTGAGTATGCCTGGAGATACCTTCAGAAAGGTAAAGAATGAGAAGGAGGCTCGGCAAATAGCAGAGTCAATCAAAGAAAAAGAACGAGAGAAGGGCTTAATAAAGAGAGATATATTTACTTTAGAGAGTCTGTCCCAGCCGGAAGAAGAACAAAAGACTATGAATATCATTGTCAAAGTAGATACTCAGGGCTCCTTAAGAGCCATTTCAGACACAATAAAGAATTTGGAAAGCGAGGAAGTAAAGATAGACATCCTTCACGCAGGAGTGGGCGAAGTACAAAAATCCGATATTCTTCTGGCCTCTGCTTCCCAGGCAATAATAGTAAACTTTAATACAGTGGTGTCCTCAGCCAATAGAGATTTAGCCAAAGAAGAAGGGGTAAACATAAGAAATTATCAGGTTATCTATGGAATGATAGATGATATTAAGAAAATGAGAGAAGGTCTCATTGAGCCTCGCTATGAAGAGAAAGAGGTTGGAGAGGCTCAGGTTCGGGAGATATTTAGCATCCCCAAAGCAGGGAAGATAGCGGGTTCTTATATTAGCGAGGGAAAAGTGACAAGGGGAAGCAAGGTAAAAGTCCTTAGAGGGGAAGAGGTAATAGGAGAGGGGATTATTGGCAGTCTTAAACGTTTTAATCGAGATGTTAGTGAGGTTTTAACTGGACTGGAATGTGGAATAAATATAGATGGTTTTAGTAATGTAGAAAAGGGCGATTTGATTAAAGCCTATGAAAGTAAAAGGGTTGAATAACTACAGAAAGAAGCTTCGCTCAAAGTGTTTTATCTAAGATTATGAGGTTTGTAGAAAAGGAGAGAGATATTTCTCTTATAGATTCAAAAATGGAAGTTATCTAGAGATTTTCCCGCCTGTCACTGCGAGAAGCGAACGACGAGGTAATCTCCAAGACAGGTCTATAATGAAAAAGAAAAAATTTTTGGAGAGAACAGATTATACCAGGAATAGAATGGACGGGGTCCTTTTAGTTGACAAACCAAGGGGGCCGAGTTCCCATGATGTAGTGGATAGAGTCAGACAGGTTTTTAAAATAAAAAAAGTAGGACATACAGGAACATTAGACCCAATGGCCACAGGACTTCTCCTCATATGTTTGGGTCGGGCTACAAAATTAGCTCCTTTTCTACAAAATCTAAATAAGATTTATGAGGGCAAAATGATTTTCGGAGTTACTACCTCCACCCTGGATAGCGAAGGAGAGATAGTGGAAGAGAAAGATGCCTCTTCTTTGTCGCCGGAAAAAATAGAGGAAATATTTGCTCATTTCCAGGGGGAAATAGTCCAGACTCCTCCCATGTTCTCTGCTATTCATCAGGACGGCAAGCGACTGTATGAACTGGCGAGAAGCGGCCAGGAGGTAAAGCGTCTCCCGAGAATAGTTAATGTTCATCAGCTTCAAGCTCTTCGATTCAGCTTTAATTCCCATCCTCAAGTAGAATTCAGGGCCCATTGTTCCAAGGGAACTTATATTAGAAGCCTGTGTGCGGATATAGGGAAAGCTTCTGGTTTTGGAGCCTATCAGTTATCTCTTCGTCGCACCAGAATAGGTCCCTTTGATTTGAAACAGGCCAGGAAACTTGAGGATTTAGATGGGAAAAGTAAAGAAGAAAGAGAAGAAATCCTTCTTTCTTTGAAAGATGCTTTGCCACACCTCCCTCTAGTTACAATAAAGAGGGGAGTGGAAAAGATAGTTAGATGGGGTAGACCCCTTTATTTATCCCACATACACGAGCTACCCTCTAAGCTAGAAAAAGGTGATAGGGTTAAATTGTGTACGCAGGAGGGAAAACTTCTAGCAGTGGGGATAAGCTTACAAAAGGGGACCCACTTCTGCGAGGACAGAGTGGGATTTAAATATCTCAGAGTATTGATCTAAAAATGGAGGTTAGAAGAGGTTTCTCTCAAAAGGAAAAGTATAAGGATGTCATTCTCACGATTGGGTTCTATGACGGAATTCATAAAGGACATCAAGAAATCATCAGGTATGTGACAGGCCAGGCAAAGAGAAGGAAAGGGAAAAGCTGTATTATTACTTTTCCTTCTCATCCTTTTGGATTTTTTTCTGGTAGGCCCTTATCTCTCATAACCACCTGGGAAGAA
Organism: uncultured Clostridia bacterium; assembly: GCA_964594375.1. Classification (GTDB taxonomy): domain Bacteria; phylum Aerophobota; class Aerophobia; order Aerophobales; family AE-B3A; genus AE-B3A. The sequence continues at coordinate 20,809 of CAZQMG010000009.1, forward strand.
AAAGAAGAGATTTTAGCTCAAACAGGAATAGACTTAGTTGTGCTTCTTGATTTCACTTCCCAACTTGCCTCTCTTTCTCCTCACTCCTTTATCGAAAAAATCAGACAAGTTCTAGAAATACGGGAGATGGTAGTAGGAGAAGATTTTGTTTTTGGCAATAAAAGAGAAGGAGACGTCCGTTGGCTAAGGGAGAACGAGAAAGTATTTGAATATAAGCTAAAGGTAATTCCTTGTTTCAAAGTAGGACAGGAAAAAGTCAGTAGTTCTTTGATTCGCCACTGGTTAAAAGAAGGAGAAATAAAAAAAGCTACCCTTTGGTTAGGTCGTTATCCGACTATTCTAGGAAGAGTAATTAAAGGTAAAAGGCGAGGGCGAAATTTAGGCTATCCTACGGCCAATTTAGATCCTTATCCCGAGAAGCTTTTGCCTGGCCCAGGAGTCTATGCAGGAAAGGTAATGGTAGGAGGAAATTATTATAAAGGGATTGTGAATGTAGGCAGTAAACCCACTTTCAAAGATATGTCTTTTGGGGTAGAAGTATACATACTGGGGTTCCAGGATGATATCTACGGTGAGGAGATTAAGATTGAGCTGGTGGCCAGACTGAGGGAGATAAAGCAATTCTCTTCTTCTCTTGACCTGGTTAAAAGGCTAGAAGAGGATAAAAGAGAAGCGGAGAAAATATTAGAATAGTTCGTAGTTCATTGTTCATAGTTCATCGACAAGAAATTCAAAGAAAAAGAGTTCGTAGTTCATCGATAAGAAGAACGAGGGGAAAGTATCCTCTCCCCCAGGGGAGAGGGAAAGGGTGAGGGGGAAATATCCCAGATTATGAGCTTGACTTTAAATACAAGAGTGTTCGGAAAAAAAGTCTATTCATACTCTAAAGTAGAATCTACCAATGAGATTGCCTATCGACTTGCTGAGCAAGGGGCAGAAGAAGGAACAGTAGTAATAGCAATAGAGCAAACCAAGGGAAAGGGACGAGCGGATCATTATTGGTTTTCTCCTTCAGGGGGATTATGGCTTTCTCTTATCCTACGTCCTTTGATGGTAAGTTCTTCTATGTCTCAATTGAGTCTTTTGGGAGCTCTGGGAATAACTACCAGTATAAAGAGAATGTTTCCTCTTCTCTCTTCTGGAATTCGTTGGCCTAACGACGCTGTAATAAACGGGAAAAAGGTGGGAGGAGTTCTCTGTCGGGCAAAGAATGAGCAAAAAAAAGTGGTCTTTGTCATAATGGGTATCGGTGTTAACGTGAATATAGAGGAGTTTTCTTCTCCTTTATGCTTTACTGCTACTTCCCTTAAGAGAGAGACAGAAGGTTATGTTCCAGAAGAAGCTTTTCAACACTGTCTATTAGAAGAGCTGGAGAGACTTTATTTTTCTTTTTTGGATGATTCTTCAGCCCTCTTGGAGGAAATTCGGCTATTTTCTTCTCTATTGGGAAAACAGATAAAAGTCAAAATCAGCCAGGAAGAGCTTACTGGATTAGTGCAGGATATAGATGAGAAAGGAAGATTAGTTCTGAGATTAGAGAGTGGGATACAGAGAAGAATTGGTCCTGAAGAGGGATATATTAGTGGATAGCGTATAGGGAAAACAAGAAACTTTGAGGAGAGTACCCTCTCTCTTCAGGGGAGAGGGGCAGGGTGAGGGGAAAATGAATCTAGCAATAGACGTAGGCAATACTCTGGTTAAGGTAGGATTATTTAAGAAGAGAAAGTT
>CAZQMG010000009.1:22636-29204 GCA_964594375.1 uncultured Clostridia bacterium
GTTAAGGTAGGATTATTTAAGAAGAGAAAGTTGATTCTAAATGGTGAGTTTGCCACCCGTCCCAGAAAAGAAATTGATGAATGGGGAATCTTGCTTTCGCAGTGGACAAACAATTGCCAGGAAAAAGTCACTATTGAAAAAGCAGTTATCTCTTCTGTAGTTTCTTCTATTTTTGCTCCTCTGAAAAGAGCAGTGGAGAAATATTTCAGGGTTCCCTCTTTTGAGGTAAGAGGAGAGAAGATAGGGGTTCCTATTCTTTGCGATAATCCAGGAGAAGTCGGAGCGGATAGAATAGCCAATGTGGTTGCTGCTTCTGAATTATACAAGCTCCCCGCCATAGTCATAGACTTCGGGACTGCTACCACCTTTGATGTAATATCGAAAAAAGGAGAATATCTAGGAGGGGTTATTGCTCCGGGAGTAAGATGCAGCATAGAAAGCCTGGCTGAGAAGGCAGAGGCACTGTTTGCTGTAGAGTTCAGAAAGCCAGCAGGGGTAATTGGCAAAAATACCAGGGATAGTCTAGTCTCAGGGATATTCTACTACTCGTTAGGAGGAGTCAAGCAAATAGTAAAAGAGATAAAGAGAGAGCTAGGCGAGGAAGCGAAGGTGATTGCTACGGGAGGATTAGGCATCCTCTTGGCTCAGGAATGCGAAGAGATAGATGATGTCAATCCTATATTGACCTTGGAAGGACTCAATCTCATCGGGGAAAAATGGGCATAATAGGTAACGGATAGTCTTATGAGCAGAAAAGATGCGGCTGTAAATATCCTGAGAATAACATCCTTTGGCCATGCCTTGAGCGATATGTACTGGCTCATCTTCCCCATTCTTCTTCCCCTTATTAAGAAGGAATTCAGTCTAAGCTATACCCAGGCAGGTCTTTTAATTACCGCCGTCAGTGTGACTACCGGCCTGGGTTCTTTCATTAGCGGCTATTTAAGTGACCGTTTTGGCCAGAGAATTATCCTCAGTGGAGGATTCTTGATTGCTTCCTTGGCCCTGATACTCTGTGCTAACACCAGCTTCTACTGGCAACTGCTTCTTGCCTCACTTCTGGTAGGAGCAGGAGCCAGTACTTTTCATCCGGGCACGATTGCTTTGCTTATGAACTTGTTCTCTGAAAGAAGAGGCAGAGTTCTAGGCACTTTTATGCTCTCCGGGTGGATAGGAGCGGCAGTTATGCTTACAGGAGTATCCTATCTGGCCGGTAGAATGTTAAGCTGGCGGCAGATATTTTTTATTCTTGCCTGGCCGGGCCTAATATTTGCTCCTTTCTTTTTCCGTTCGCTCAGTTTTTCAATAAAGAAACGGGAGTCGCACCTTCAAACCGAATTAGAGTCGGCTCACCTATCCCGGGATACTCTATTTCTCTTGATTATCTTCTTTGCAGCTAACCTGACACTAACTATAAGCTTTTATGGTGTGTATAATTTCATTCCTACTTTTATGGTGCATGCAAAGGATATATCAGTAGGGAAAGCTGGCTACTTCTACATATTTGCAGCTACGGGAGGAATGATAGGTTCGTTCTTCAGCGGGAGATTAGTGGATAGATTTTCTTCTTTGTTGGTTATTCTGATGGCAACAGTCATCGCTATTCCCATCATTCTTCTATTGACGCTGGCCACTAACCCCATTAACCTGGCATTACTTCTCATTCTTTTCGGAATCTGCTATTCGAGTGTATTTCCTCCACAAAACATCTATCTGGCTAATCTAGTCTCAAGTTATGCTCTGGGAAAGACCTATGGGCTCATTCAGTGTCTATCTATCCTGGTAGGTGCTGCCGCCCCTGGGATAATGGGTCTCTTGGCTGACAACTTGGGACTTATTTCAGCCTTGCAATTAGGCGCTATCCCTCTTTTACTAGCAGGAGCGCTTTTTATATATCTTAGAACTCGTGATTCTCTAGCAAGTACAAAACTTGTATAACTCTCACCAGAATGGCAATTTCTCAATGATATATGATTTAGATCTGGTTTGAGGAGAACAAATGATACGTATCGACGATTATCAAAAGAATGCTGTGATAGTTATTGCAGATGATTTGACCGGAGCACACGAGATTGGAATGATTCTTGTAGGTTGTAAAAAGAGAAGTTTTGTCTTGATTAAAGAGCCAGGAGATACAGAAATTGAATCTCTTCTGAATCACTATGATGCGTTAGTAATTGATCTTGACTCTCGTCACCTGGATGGAAAGAGAGCCTATGAGCGAGTAAAAGCTGTCCTGGATTGTTCTGAGAAGATTAGGAGTGGATTGATGTACAAGAAAATAGATTCTACTGTTCGGGGCAACCTAGCCGAAGAAATAGATGCAATCCTGGATGAGAAATTGGCGGATATAGTTTTTTTCGTTCCCGCTTTGCCCGAGATGAAAAGAATCACTGTGGGAGGATATCATCTGGTAAATCACATTCCTGTTGGCAAAACGGAATACTCAGAGGGCATTGAGTCTTCAAAGGTATCCTATCTTCCCACTCTAATAAGAGAGAAAAGCAGATACGAAGTGGATAGAATTCCCCTTCAAGTTGTAGAATCAGGATATGAGGAGACAATAAAGTACTCTAGAGCCTGTTATGAAAAAGGAGCGAGAATTCTGGTAGGCGACGCCTGCATGAACGAAGATTTACGTGTTATTAGAGACGCGATTGTAAGAATCGATCTGAAGATATTGCCTGTAGGTTCAACAGGCCTTTTTCGACAATTTTTCCCGCCACACAGCTTCCGTGATACTTATCCTTGTCTGGTGGTCTGCGGTTCTCTGAACAAAGTGAGTCGAGCTCAAGTAGAAAAGCTCAGGGCGCATCACCAAGTAAAGACAGTAGAGTTAAGTCTAATGCAGATTTTCAAGAACAAAGCTCATGAGCTCAAAAGAACTGTCAAGACAGTGTGTTCGATTCTAGAGGAGGGCTCTAACGTAATCCTTTCTACCCCTCAGAATAATTACCAGCCAAATTTGCTAAACAAGCCTATGAACGAAAACTATTTCGCTACCGAAATAGAGCAATTCCTTGCCAGCGTTGTGAGAAAGACAATAGATATCCAGAAGGTCTCTGGGCTAGTACTTACAGGTGGCGATATTTCGGTATCCATCATTCGTGCTTTGGAGGCCACTGGAATAGAGGTAAAAAGACAATTGGCTAATTTAGTCCCCGTAGGTATTCTTAGGGGTGGTCCTTTTGATGGGCTATCAGTCATAACCAAAACAGGGGGATTTGGAGAAGAGCAGATATTGATAAATGCGGTAGAATATTTAAGAAATAGAACGCTATATGAGGGATAACAAGTCTTTACTTAGACAAAACTACAAAAACTCTATCCTACTGCGGTCTTCGAGCCGACAGATCAACAAGCACAAACTATCTTTCAGGCTTCCAAAACAGAGCAAGTATTGACCAGAACGCTTTTTTGTGATAGAATCCTTTTGGGACAAGAAGAGAGGGCTTCACAAATCCCATATCAAGAGTCTTACCAGACATGCGCCTGTAGCTCAGGAGGATAGAGCAGCGGAAGAGAAGAAAAAATAATTATTCAATAAAAGCGAATGATTATTTACAAGAAAATCAATAAAAGATATAGTAAGTGCCGACTTCTTTTGATTAGATAGATATTTAGATTTTCGTTACCATAACGAAAATATGGCAATTTAAGAGGAATTTCGTTATAATATCGAAGGGCGATTACATGGGAGACTATAAAAAACATCTAAGTCTGGCAAAGGAAAAGTTGGAGTCAATCAACGAAGCGTTTAGAGAGAAAAGATACACTGTAGTGGGAGACCTGGGCACTAAGGTGGTTGAACAGTTAGTTGAAGCCGATGCTGCTAAAATAAGCCAACATTTCGGCGATCACAGAGCACGGCATGAATATGCTAATGCAAACTATCCAGATGAAATCACTCATGCTATGCGAAGAATCTGGTTTGCTTATGGAGACTTAGGATATGATGGAGTGAATGGAGGAAGAGCAAGAGAGGCCATGGAGAACCTCGAGATTGTGGTTAGGTTTTTTGAAGAGAGATTTGGTGAAAAAATTGGCTGATAAAAGAGTCCTCAAAACGATTACCAGGGAACTCTCAGGAGTGAAGGAAGTTCTTGCTGTCATTCTTTATGGAAGTTATGCCCGTGAGGATTATAGTGTAAGGTCTGACGTAGATCTCTTTATGATTGTAGACAATAAAATCGACAAAAGTATAATTGAAGATAAAATAATTGAACTTGAAAATAGAACCGGAAGAAGTATTCAACCTACTATTCGTACTAGAAAGGAGGTCAAAGAAACTGATTCCGGGCTTCTCCAGAATATCTTTCAGGAAGGCAAGATCCTTTATTTAAGAGAGCCTTTGGAAATAAAGACGAGTTTATTGCTTAAGCAAAAACCTTTCATTCTATTTACTTTCAAGTTGAAGAATCTTTCCCAAAAAGAAAAGGTAAGATTCAATAGAAGACTTTATTCTCAGGAGAAAAAGAAGTATAAATACCAAGGACTACTGAAAAGAATCGGGGGAGAAAAGTTAACTCCTGGTTGCCTACTAATTCCATACGGGAAAAAAGAATTTATAGAGAAACTCTTCCATAAATTCAATCTCCAATACAAAGAAATAAAAATATGGAGATAGTTTTTGAAATACTTTGGAGGTACTTCTGATTGTGAAGTATATCTATATGGACACCAATTGCCCACAAGGAAAAAAAACCAGAAAAGTGTGATTTCCTTAACCTAGAAAAGAAAGGCATTTCAGAATATGCGCCTGTAGCTCAGGAGGATAGAGCAGCGGTTTCCTAAACCGCGGGCCGCGGGTTCGAGTCCTGCCAGGCGCACCAGCAATCTGCCTACCACAAAGGATTTCACGACCCACCTCTTTAGTCACTTCGTTAGCCTAACCCATTTGTGACCAATTTGTGACCATCCCGGTCACCTTAGTTTGATAGTATAGGAATTTCCTTTCTTCCCTCACTTTAATCCTCCCCCCATAGGGGAGAGGGGAGGGTGAGGGGGCAAGTTCTCATCGCGAACAAAGTGAAGCAATCTCGGTTCTCTGTCATTGCCAAAAGCAAAGCAATCCCTTTTGCGTGTATGCGGATCTTGACTAAGACGATGAAATGTATATGATATAAATATACAAAAATGAAATCCTTTCCTGAATCTAAAAGCTTTGATTGGGACCAGGGCAATATAAATAAAAACTGGGATAAGCACAGGGTTCACCATCTTGAATGTGAAGAAATTTTCTTTAACGAACCAATAGTAACAAAAGTAGAAAAGAGAGGAGTCTCCCAAGAAGAACGTGTTTCTGCTTTAGGTGTAACAAACGAAGGTCGTTTTCTTTTTGTTGTTTTTGCTATACGAAGGGGAAGGATAAGGGTTGTTTCTGCAAGGGATGCGAATAAAAAAGAAAGGAAGATATACCATGAAAAAATTAAGAAAGATACCGGAATTTAAGAACGAGGATGAGGAACGTGAATTTTGGAGCACCCATGATTCTACTGGATATATTGACTGGTCAAAAGCAGAAAGAGCATATTTTCCTAACTTACATCCTTCTTCCAGACACATTTCAATTAGGCTACCCGAAAGACTATTTGAACAATTGAGGAACATCGCTCATCAAAAAGACATTCCTTACCAGTCTCTGATGAAGGTCTATCTTGCCGAAAGGGTAAAAGAGGAACTCAAAACAAGAGTATAATCGAATCTATATAAATAGATTGTCCACAATACGAAGTAGAATAACAATATGAAGGGGTAATGATATGTATGAACATATTGATGGCGACACAATTGTTCATAGTACTTTAGAAAGTGGAAAGGACCTTATTGTCAAGGACCAATGGAAGAGAGAGTATCATTTCAAAATAGCGTCATTTCCAGTACCAACAGGACTGGCATCAGAAGCAATAGAGGTGAAAGGGGACAACTCGGTTGGATACATGTTCAATATCCTCTCAGATTTTGATACAGATTCCGAAGTTGCCGAAGAAAGGCTTATAAGGAAGATCAAAAGAGGGATCAACCGGCGGCATCTGAAAAAACAGAATGGCGAGTGGAAGATCGGTAAAAGGAACATGCTCCGCGGCAGGATAGAGTGGAATGATGATTTTTCTGACACTGAATACAACAGGGTGTTTGTAATCGACGGTAAGAGAATCACAATAGAAGAGTTTGGACGAATGTTTGAACCATGGGAAGGATGGCATTTTCGGTTCAAGATTTTGGACCATTGCGATGATGATGCCTAGAGCCATTTAAATGGGCGCATCTTTGAAACATGGCCATCCTCGAACTTATTATGGCTTTGGGGAAATATAGACGAGCCCAAATGAAATACGGGCGGGCCCATAAATATGGGCTAACAACAAGTTATGCCGTGGTCAAATTGACTTTTCTTCCTAAGATAGTATACTTAGAAGTATAATACTTTGAAGTATACAAATCGAGGTTAGTATGTTTGTCAACAGAACTGAAGAACTTGGTTATCTGAAAAAATTATACAAGGAGAAGAACGGCCGTCTTCTAATTATTTACGGTCGGCGGAGAATTGGAAAAACTGAACTTCTTA
>CAZQMG010000010.1:0-13861 GCA_964594375.1 uncultured Clostridia bacterium
CCCTTTTACAGCTAGAAGAGTAGAACCTGCAAACCATTCACAATACAAAAATTTTGCAAAGGAGGCAAAAATGGCAAAATCACAGAATAGAAGAGAGAGGAACAAGGCCAGGAACCTTAAAAGAATCATATGGGCTTCGTACAGGCTTTTTGCCCGAAAAGGTCTCTCCAGAACAAGGCTAAAAGATATTTCTGAGGAAGCTGATGTTGGAAAAGGCACTATTTATACTTACTTTAAAACCAAGAGTGATCTAATAACTCATTTAAGCATAAACGCTTTTGGGGAATTACTGGGGTACTGTACAAAAGAGATAACCGGGACAAAGGACCCGGATGAGCTCCTCCAAAAGCTGATCAATGCTCATTTTTCATTCTTTGCAAGAAGAAGGTCTCTCTTTCCTTTTCTCTTCTTCGTAAGGGGAGCTATACAGCAAGATTTTTCCAAGCTGGACATAAGAAAAATAGAGAGCAGCTACAAAAAATATATAGACTTCCTGGAAGAGGTTCTGGATTCCGGAGTGAAGAGTGGAACTTTTCGAGCGTCTTCTCCAGTGATTCAAGCCTATATCCTAGAAGGTCTCATTATGGGATTCATATCACAGTGGATAATCAACAAAAGAAAAGGGAATTTAGTAAATCAGGCAGACACGGTTGTCGAGACCTTTTTCTATGGGGTAAAACGTAACGGGCACAAAGAAAAAAAGTAAGAAAGAGAGACACGCCTCATTTGAATAAAATGGCTCGTGGGAAGACTCATAAAAGGTAAAAAAGGGAGATAGAGTACAATGAGCAAAAAAAGAAGAGGGATCTGTTGCTTGTTGGTGATGGTGCTGCTAGTAGGAACTCTGGCAGGCACAGTTCTAGCACAGCAACGACCCAAAAAGGTTATTAGTATCAATGGAAGCGGTTTGGTTCAGCTGTACCAGGAAGAGGTTGGTATTACTAGCGCTCTGTTTCGCGGTGCAGTTGGTCTCGAGTATGAAAAGGTGCGCAGTTCCACCTCCAGTCTCTATGTGGTCCCCGCTCTTAGCTTCGGTAACGGCGCTCTGGGAATCAGGGCAACAGTGGGTATGAAAAATTACACCAAGCCCACTGCACCGCAAGGCTTCTGGTGGGGTTTGTACGGAAATTTCGGTCTTGCCAGTGATCTCTGGGGAACTGCGCTTTATACGACAGGCGGTGGGCTAAACATCGGTTACAAATACTTCTTGCCGAAGGACTTTACTGCTGAGTGGTCCTTAGGTTTGATGTATCTTTACCAGACCAGCGCATCATTCGGTATCGGAGGAATTGCGCCAGCCGTTGCATTTAAGGTCGGATATGCGTTCTAACTAGAAAAACTCAACTTTGCTCCCGCGAGCCATAAAAGAGGAAATCAAGGAGACAAACTGTAAACTCTAGCCCATCGGGCTGCTTGATGACAGCCCCATTCTCCTTTTTCCTTGCCCCGTTTCCTCTGGGATGCCCCCGCGTCCCAGAGGAACATATCAAAACACCAGAATCATAAAGATTATAGCATATTAACTCTTATTGTGTAAATGGTGTGCTGGATCTGAAGTACTAATCCCTATCCTCCCCCTAGAGAGACTCGATAAGGATAGGTTAAACTTGAGGTGATTAATGGAAGTCCTCGGGACAAGTAGTGCCAAAATGTAGGGTATGCATCCACGATTAGTCACCCCATCTGGCCCAAAATCCTCTCGTATCAACATGTACAAAGGGTCCGTGAGATGAGGTTTTTTTGTACCGGGCAAGTCCTCCTATGAAAGATTTGTACCAAGCTTTCCCGTACATTTCATCAATTACCTCATAAAGGATAGCCGTGTCTCTATAATCCATTTTGCCATCGTTGTTAAGATCGTCCATCATCTCGTCCTTAGGGTTCTCATCAATGAATATATCTGCTGCATCTCCGTATAGGTGACGGCTGTACTTGACATTTCCTATGATTTCGTTGTAATAAGGAGTTCGATATCCACTCATAATGTGAAGGGTTTCGCATTGGTAACCCTTCTCGTTTACCTTTTCCAGAATAAGCTCCAGCTTTAATAGGAGACTTTCTCTTAACACCACATACTTGGGATAACCTTCGTTCTGTTTGCAAAGGAACTGCTTGAGAGTAAAGTGAGGAGATATAAGAATATTTTCATTCTCTCTGGTCACCTCAATGAATCCCCGGGGTGGCTCGTAACTGGAGAGTCCCTTAAATGAAATGGACGGATAGCTACCGATTCGGTAGCCATTGAGAAACTCTCCCTGGAATTTGACAAAGGGAATCATAACAAAGACATTGAGGGTTACTACTTCTCGTGATTCCGAGTGCACTATTTTGAGAGGGTAAAGTCCCCTTTCTTGGGGAGCTTTCCACTTGTACTTCTTGTTCAGAATATTCTGAGTTAATTGGGTGGGAGCCTCGAGAATGTATCCACTTTCCGAGGTTTTATCTATAATCTCCAAAGTTAATATATCTTCGGGAAGGACGAAAATGGCCACTACTGAATATGGTGAAACCTCATTTTTAAATTTGATTGAAAAAGTAGCTCTTTTAGGTGAGAAGGCAATAGCCAGCCTTCCCATAATTATGATTAAAATAAAGAGAGTAAAGGCCGATTTTTTCATTATTTTTTTCGTTATTTGCCAGTGAGAGACTTCTCACGAAGGGCTTTATCCAGCGAAGAATCTCGATCATAAATATCCTTACGAAAGTGAACAGAGCCATTCTCATCTGACCAAGCAGTCCAGTAAAGGAGATGTACGGGAATTGGTTTGGAAAGACTGACAGTCTGCTCGACTCGTTTCTCAATTAAGGTAATAATCTTCTCCCGTATCCATCCAGGCTTATCTCGCAAGAGATACTCTGCAAGGTCTATGGGATTTTCTATACGAATGCAACCGGAGCTAAAACTCCGAGCACTCTGGGTAAATAACTCCCTAGCAGCGGTATCGTGGAGGTAAACATTGAACTTGTTAGGGAACATAAATTTTATCTGACCAAGAGCATTGTTAGGCCCAGGCTCCTGACGTAATCGATAAGGAAAACTGTTGGCGCTCACTCTTGCCCAATCAATCCCCTGGGGATCAATTTCTCGGCTGTCAGCACCCCATCCTAGAAACACCTTGATGTTCTGTTTTGCCAAATAATCTGGGTCTTTATGGATTAGAGGGAGGATGTCTTTTGTTGCGATACTGTGGGGGATATGCCAGTAAGGACTTAACACCAGGTAAGTAATTTTATCACTAAATACAGGGGTGCGCCGATAAGATTTTCCAACTATTACTCGCATAGTGAGGACTGGTTTATCTTTTTCAACTACATCTGATTGAAAATTGGCAATATTGACCAGAACGTATCGTTCCCCCAGATCCTGAGGTAACCAGCGCCAGCGTTCCAAGTTGAGCTCGATTTGGCGTATTCTCTCTTCTACCGGAGTATTTAATGCCGCTAGAGTCTGAGGGCCGACAATTCCATCAACATCTAGTCCATGTCGCTCTTGGAATCTCCGCACCGCCAGATCTACATTGTCATCGAACAAGTCCCACCCATCAGGGGGTTTTTCTTGGAGTTCACCGGTGGCCCAGAGTCTGGCGCAAAGTGCTGTGAACCGTTCTCCCTCATCACTTTTCTTCAGAAGAGGGCCGGAAGTTATGGTAGGCCATCCGCCCTTTGTTGCAGTATCACGATAATGCTTCAAAGCTTGCTTCAGTCTCCTATAATCTAGATGAAGGGGGAGAAGGTCTTGTAGGGCCTCTCCAGCTCTGTTTGCATCGAGAGCACCTTGCAGAAACTTTGCTAAATCCAGTTCACGACGATTGGCGTGCCATTCCGCATAAAGTGTTTCCGGGTTAATTCGACCGGCCAAGAGATGAGATCCATAGATCAGGAAGGCATCGGTGAGCAATAGATCCAGGTCAACTAATCTCCGATAATCAAAAGCTCTTTTATTTGCCTGTTCCTGACGGATTTTCTCGAGGATTGTTTCAATTCTACTAAGGTGATAATCACTGGCTACCAATCCTTCTTCCTGAGCTCGATAAAGAGCATTGAGGAAAGCCTGAGTATGTGGTAAAGACCCGCTCTGGTTATTCCACGCTAGCTGATAAGCTCGCTGTTCATAGAATATGGGGAGCATAACTGTGGCATAAATTACTTCCTCCCCAACAGTTATCTCTGGCGGGAACCCTGCTGCCTCGATTCGGTTCCGCAGGAACTCATTCATTTCCTGGAGTGGCAAAGAACTTTCCGGGAAAGCCGCAGATCCAAGTAAGACTACAATTGAAAAACATGTCAGAGCCAGTATTCTCGGGAAAAACTTATTCATATATTTGATTCGTCCCATTTTCTTTTTTCCTGGTACGAATAGCCTTTATTGAGGAAGACGCCAGCCCCACCTTTGGAGGATGTCAGCCTCTAACGCTGGCAGCTCTGGAGTTATCACTCCTCGTTGCTGCATTTCCTGGACATCAACTACGTAGTGCATTCCGGTTTGGAGTGCTGATAGCTGTTCAAATCCAGCTTCAAGAGCTTGATTGAATTGAGCTGCTCCTTCAGGCCCACTTATCAATGTAGACTCAATTGGTAAAAACCTCCCGTCAGGAAGGATAACTACAGGGAAGGCGTGGCCTGGAACTATGACCAGGATTGCCTTTAGACCTACCGCCCCACACACGCTCGCATAAAGCACTGCAAGGTCAACGCAAGTTCCTGATTTGTCTCTTAAAACATCCCGCGGATATTTGATGTCCTGCCCTGGCGAGTACTTTATCAGGAAACTGGAAGGAGTCTGATAAGCCAGCCCATTAGCAACCTCCAGATCATAGAGAGCCTTGCAGAACCTGGTAGCTGATTCCGCACTCAATGCAGTGGGAACCCCCCCAGCCAGCTGGGAAACCATACCTGCAAAAGCCTTCACTGGTGGATCTAGATATGTAACCCAGGCTGAAAGAAGCGGTACATTAGAGAAATTATCGGCCCAAGCGCTGCTTTTTTCCTCGGGCGGGAGATTTGAAAACTCTATCTGATTTATTCCCAGTATTTCTATTCGCTCAACTTTGCTGTCCGAGAAAACGGTCCCTTTCTCATCTTTGTAAGTATAGGATATCTCTAGATCAACAGGAGTGCGAGCTACAAGCTGTGTAACTTTTGGTGAGATTATCGGATAGCAAAGGTCAACTACTGACCCTCCCGGAACGAGAAGAGAGTATTCTTTAGTTGCTGACCATTCCGAATAATCACCCAACTTATAGCTTATTTTCAGGTCTCGTACGTTGGACTTTCCCGTGTTTGTAAATAGTGTCTTTGCAATCCACATACTCTCTTCAAATATTTCGGGATTTCCGTATGTTTTGTAAATAGCCGCCATCAGACGAGGCTTAGACTTCACTGAGACCAGAAGCTCACTACGACCTGTGATAGACCTTTCGGGTAAGGTGTAACTGAGCAACCCCTTCCCTTCTTCATATCTTACATCTGAAGATTTTTTCGGTAAAGTCACTGTGAGATCCATTATTTCCAAAGCGTATGAGTCTAAAGGAATTATCTGGAGAAACACACCTTTCTGATTCTCTATTAGAACAGATTCTGTTCTCTTTCCTAGATATATCTCCCAGCGTCCTTTTCTATTCACAGAAGAACCGATAAAATCAGCAGTCAACCAAAGTGTTCTCTGAGGATCATCATAGTCTACTTTTGTATTAGTTGCCTCTCGATTCGCTCTTTGAGGAAGGAACTCTCTCAGTATCATATAAGGATTGGGGTAGTTTCTTTTTATTTCGGTGTATAGAGAATCTGTAGGAATTTTCCACTTTAAGTTCATACGTAGATCCCCTTTCTCATCCACAATCGTTTCCGCCGATATCCTGATTATGGAAGCTTCTCCACCAGAGACTTGAGCAAACGCAACAGCAAGGGAAATCCGAAGTAGAAGTAAGATGAGCAAGGGCAATAATACTAGCTTAATTCTCTTCATTTTCTCCTCCCTGAAAGATAGTTTTGAAATTGTTGTTGTTTCCTGTAGTGTGTACATATCTGAAAAAATCGTTATTCTACCGAGATTATATACGTTTTCTATAAGAAAATCAAGAACGTAAACATTAAACTATATCTCATCTCAGGACATCTCGTATATCGTATATAGTATATCGTATATCGTATGTCGTATTGCGCAATACGCATCACGCAGAACAGAGCTGGTGAATCGTATTTCGTGAATCCTATCTCGATGCTAGATGCTCGATACTCGTTTTTAGTTTCCTCTTTAATCTTTTGCGAGCATCAAGTATCGAGAATCGAGTATCCAGAACTTAAACTTCTTTTTCTTGTTTGCGATTCACTATTCACCATTCACCAACGACCATTCACTACTGAGGCTCCCTCAAGAAGCCTCAGACGAGTCCATCCTTTTTCATCCAGTTGATAGTCCTGTCAAAAGCCATAATAGTTTTCTCTATGTCTTTGGCAGTATGGGCAGCAGAAACCCAACCTCCCTGCTCGGTTGCATCAACCCCATTCAGGAGCATTCCACAGCGCAAGCTTCCACTGAGAATCGGATCGTTTCCTCCTTTAAGTTTCTTATAGTCATAGTCACAGCTGCGGAAGTCACAGGAGGATCTCTTAGGACAAGTATGATCCAACAAAAATCTAAAGCCAGAAAATTCACCGTGTACACACCAGGCTAACTTGTATTTATCGATAACCTCGTTCATGCCACTTATTAGCATTGAAGATGCCCTATTGGCTCTATTAATAGGCTCACCCGTAGCTATAATTTTAAGCGTGGCGATACCGGCAGAAGCAGAAATGGGGTTAGCATTAAAAGTTCCGTAGTGGAACATCTTCTTTTTAAGATTCCACTCTTTATCCTCTCTTTTCTCTAAAAGCTCAAGTATATCCTCTCTTCCAGCTACAGCCGCTCCCGGGAAACCCCCTGCCAGAACCTTACCCAGGGTAGTGATATCCGGCATCACTCCATAATATTCCTGAGCGCCACCCGGGGCACATCTGAATCCGGTAATAACCTCATCAAAAATGAGTAAGACTCTGTATTTATCAGTAAGCTGGCGGAGTTCTTTAAGAAAACCTGCTCGGGTAGGTATCATCCCAAAGCTTGCTCCCGTGGGCTCAAGAATCACACAGGACACTTTATCATCTTCTCGCAAAATCCTCTCTACTTCCCTTATATCATTAGGAGGACATACGATAGTATCTTGCACTACGCCATTCGGCACTCCCGGCGGAAGAACCTCATAGGGAGGACTTGAGCCTATAATCAGGTTATCCTGCCAACCGTGGAAATGTCCAGTAAATTTAAGAATTTTACTTTTGCCAGTAAAAATCCGAGCCAGTCTTACTGCCATAAAAGTAGCCTCGGTACCAGAACTCACAAATCTTACCTTCTCCGCCGAAGGAACCATGTCTGTTACTAATTCAGCCCACTCTACCTCCAGACGATGACAGGCGCCATAATGCGTACCTCTATTTATCTGTTTGGTCACAGCTTCTACTACTTTGGGATGTCCATGTCCCAGCAAAAGTGCTCCATGACCCCCAAAGTAATCAATATACTCATTACCATCTTCATCCCATTTCTTACACCCCAAAGCATGATCCACATAAATAGGGAAAGGTTTCAAGAATCTATTATCATGGGTCACTCCATTGGGAAATAAATCCAATGCTTTTCTATATAACTCCTGAGAAGTAGGAAAATTGTTCTCATACCTTTCCTGGATACTAGGTCCTCTCTTTCCTCGAGCATTTTGCGTCTCTCTTGCTCCTTTTTCAGTCAAATTCACTCTCCTTCCATAGTCTATTAAATTCTTCCTCGTATTGGCTGGCCAGGTGAGGACTATATATGATGATAAGATTTTCTCGGTTTCTATAATTAGCATGCCAGGTGGGATTGAAAGACCCGGTAATAACAATCTTTTGGTCAATTATGAAGAATTTGTGGTGCATAAAATAAAAGTTTCTATCCCACCTGACGGGCACTCTTAATCTCTTTAAAGAATGATATCGAGAAAACGGACCATCCTGATTTTTTTCCAGTATTCCTTTTATTTCTATGTTTTCAGCAAATTTATGAATGATAGCCTGAGCAATTTCTGGTGAAGTGAAGGTGAAAAGGGCAAAATATATACTCTCCTTAGCTTTTTCAAGAGATTGAAGAATAGCCTCCTCAGGATTATGATGAAGCGAAAAATATACCTTTATCCCACTTTCTAATAACACAGGGGAAGAGGTAGGGCCAGGGGATAATGATTCCTCCTCCCATAACCTTTCAAACTCTTTTATAAACTGAGCAGCTACCAAGGACGACATTACAACTATCGCATTGTTATTCTCCCGGGAAGAGCCTGAGTAAGTAGGATTGAAAGACCCTGTCCAGACTATTTTCCCATCAATAACACAAAACTTATGATGCATAAAACTGGCTGGATCTTTATCTGTTTTAACGGGAAAAAACTTATTCAAAGAGTCAAGCCTGGATTTTTCACCCCGGGAAGTCATGTCATCGGTAAAAATTCTTACCCTTACCCCCCTTTTATGAGCTTCAAGCAAAGCATCAGATACTTCCTTAAGCTCGAGCTTGTAAAAAGCGGCATAGATACTCTTCTCAGCTTCCTGAATCAAACAAACAAGACGGGCATAGAGTGAATCTTGAGGAGAGAAGTAAGCACAGTAGGGTTGTTGAGAAGAAAGAAATGGAGGTTCGTTTTTTGGGCAGCAACTACTGGAAAATAAAAGAGGAAAAAAGAGAAGAAGGAAGCAGAGGAAATAATACCTAAATCCCTCTTTCATTCCAACCTTAGCTTGCTTCTTTCTGCCCATACTTTTCCTTGTAGGCTTTATGAGCTCTTCTCACTTCTTGTACTGGTATCTCATCCGGAGTCCCTTGTAGAAGAGCCAAAAACACAGTCTTGGCAATATCTTCCACCATGACTGCTGCCTTTACCGCCGCTCTTGCAGAAGAACCAATAGTAAAGACACCGTGGTTTTTCATCAAAATAGCGGGCGAATCCCCAATAGACCTTATAATTTCTTTTCCAATTGCTTCCGTACCAATCTGAGCATAATCTCCTACCGGGATAGGACCACCAAATTCATCAGCCATAGCTGTAAGATAAACAGGAATAGGTCTACCTAAAGCAGCAAAACTGCTAGCATAATTAGAATGAGTGTGAACCACACCATTAACATCATCTCGATGTTGATATATATAAAGATGGGTAGAGGTATCCACCGAAGGTTTCATAGCACCCTCAATCACCTTTCCCTCTAAATCCACTACTACCATCTGAGAAGGCTTCAAGTCATCATAACTCACCCCACTTGGTTTTATAATTACATAATTTGTCTCTTTATCTCGAGCACTAACATTTCCACTTGTCATAGTAACCAATCTATTTTTGGGGAGTTCTAAATTCATTCGCCAGACTTCCTCACGCAGTTCTTCTAACATGCAATTCTCCTTTTTCTAGTTCATAGTTATCAGTTCATCGACAAAACAATAAGACGGTAATTGGTTAATTAGTGAGTGGTGAGTAGTGCCTCTCCCACTTTTGGGGGTGAGGGGGGAAATTAACCATTTAACCAATTAACCATTCACCAATTACTATTCACTATATGCTATGCGCTGTTTTTTCAATCGTTTCATAACATCATTTATTCCTCGTCCAAAATAATCGTGTAATTTTTCATATTCAGCATAAACACCCTGGTAAATAGAGTGATTTTTCTCATCAGGCCTAAAACTCTCTCTTTTCAAGTGAGCCATTTTCCTGGCTGCTTCCATTATACTATCATATCCTCCATTCTTTCTTCCAGCAGCTACTGCTCCAAACATAGCTGAACCCAGAGCAGGAGCTTGCGAAGAAGCGGCAATCTTAATTTCTCGACCAGTGATATCAGCATAAATCTGCATAAGCAGTTTATTCTTCTCAGGTAGACCTCCGCAAGCATAAAGCTCCTCTATTCTTACTCCATTTTCCTCAAAAGTATTGATTATTTTATAAGTCCCAAAAGCTGTTGCTTCAATGAGGGTACGATAGACATCCTCCGGTCTTGTCTCCAGAGTACAACCCAGAAGCAAACCACTAAGGTCAGCATCTACCAATACGGAGCGGTTGCCATTCCACCAATCAAGAGCTAAAAGTCCACTCTCTCCTGGCCTTAAAGTAGACGCTTTTTCCTCCAAAAGACGATGAATATCGACTCTTTTACTGGCAGCCTCTTTCCAATATTTTCCCGGCACACAATTCTCCACGAACCAGGCAAAAATGTCTCCTACTCCCGATTGACCAGCTTCATATCCATAATAGCCGGGCAGAATACCCTCCTTCACTATTCCGCATACTCCCGGGACTATGTGCAGTTCTCTATCAACCATCACATGGCAAATGGAGGTACCCATCACCATCAGCATCTTGCCCGCTGAGACAATTGTAGCTGCAGGAACGGAGACATGTGCATCTACATTTCCTATTGCCACGGGCGTTCCAGCAAGAAGACCAACAAGGCGAGCCATTTTTGCTGTCAACCCTCCTGCCCTTTTACCCAGAGGATAAATATCTTGAGACATTTTCTCTTTAACTATATTTTCTAAACGAGGGTCCAGGGCTCGAAAAAAATCTGGAGAGGGAAAACCCTCATCGAAATCCCAGAGTGCTTTATAACCAGCAGTGCAAGAGTTTCGCCTTTCTTCTCCTATAAGCTGAAGAACTATCCAATCTGCTCCTTCTATCAGTCTGTCCGCAGCTTGATAAATACTAGGAGCCTCATTCAGTATTTGAAGAGATTTAGAAAAAAACCACTCCGAGCTATACTTACCTCCATAACGAGCCAGAAATTTTTCTCTTCTCTTTCTAGCCACCTCGTTTATTTTGTCTGCCTCTGGCTGTGCCGCATGATGCTTCCAGATTTTAACCCAGGAATGTGGATTACTCCTATATTTATCTATAAGGCAGAGAGGAGTCCCTCTTTTGTCTGTAGGCATCATAGTACAGGAGGTAAAATCTATACCTATACCAATTATATCTCTTGCATTAACTCCGCTCTTCTTCAGTAAAGCAGGTATAGTTTTTTCCAGGGTTTGAATATAATCAGTGGGATTTTGCAGAGCCCAATCTGGCTCAAGTCTTATGCCAGTATCGGGAAGAAATTCATCTATCACTCCATCCTTATATTCATAGACTGAGCTCGCCACTTCCTCCCCATTGTCTATCTTTACCAAAACAGCCCTTCCTGACTCAGTTCCAAAGTCAACACCAATAGAATATTTAGTCTGACTCACCATTCCCTCCTGTGCAATATTCGTATATCGTATTGCGTATATCGTATTGCGTGATACACATCACATATTTTATATCTCGAAGGAAAAGGGGACGGTTCTATTTTTGTGTGGGTAATCACAAAGGCAGAATTAAGTTCTTTTTCTTTTTCATAATAATATATAATATAAGAGAAATATAATAAATAATAAAAATAGAACCGTCCCCTTTTTGCTTTTCCCCTATTTGAGTAGCTTATACTCAATAGAATCAATAAGAGCCTCCCAACTTGCTTCGATAATATTGGGAGAAACTCCCACTGTTCCCCATCTATCTTCTTTGTCAGAGGACTCAATAAGAACCCTGGTTTTAGCCCGCGTCCCTGCTCTTGCATCTAAAATCCTTACTTTGTAATCAGCCAGATGCATTTGAGAAAGCTCAGGATACTCCTGTTTCAAAGCCTTACGTAGAGCTTTATCCAGAGCATTAACTGGACCATTCCCCTCTGCTACTGTATGGACAATCTTCCCCTTCAGCTTTAGCTTCACCGTAGCTTCTGAAATTAGCCTACCGTCATCT
The DNA here is from genome assembly GCA_964594375.1 of uncultured Clostridia bacterium. Taxonomy (GTDB): domain Bacteria; phylum Aerophobota; class Aerophobia; order Aerophobales; family AE-B3A; genus AE-B3A. The sequence goes on from CAZQMG010000010.1 coordinate 11,844, forward strand.
CTTTTTTCCACAGTAACCCTGAAACCCTCCAGGTCAAAAAGCTTCTTGTAACTACCCTTGGCTTTCTTTACCAGAAGCTCGAAAGAGCCTTCTGCTCCCTCAAATTCATAACCCTGGTTCTCTAACTCTTTAACCCGAACAATGATTTTCTTGCTTAAAAGAGTATCCTCTTCTAATCCCAGTTCTTTCTCTTTCAATTTATAAAGGACATTACTCCTGCCAGCAAGTTCACTCACTAATACTCTTCTTTTATTCCCCACCAGCTCCGGGTCTATATGTTCGTATGTCCTCTTGTCTCTAGAAATAGCGCTGACATGCATCCCGCCTTTATGAGCAAAGGCTGATTTACCCACATAAGACTGATGACCATCGGGAGAAAGATTAGCTAGTTCACTGACAAAATGGGATATATGAGTGAGTGATTCCAGGTTCTCTTTACAGACACAATCAATCCCCAACTTTAATACTAAATTGGGTATAATTGAACACAAATCGGCATTTCCACATCTTTCTCCATAACCGTTCATAGTCCCCTGGATATGACCTATCCCCAATCTAGCAGCAATAATGGAATTTGCCACTCCCACGCCCGCATCGTTATGAGCATGCATTCCCAGAGGAGAATTTATCTCTTTTTGCACTTCTTTAATAATTTTCTCTATTTCAAAGGGCATAGAACCCCCATTTGTATCGCAAAGAACAAGACAGTCTGCCCCTGCTGTTTGAGCTACTTCGAGGGTCTTTAGAGCATATTGAGAATTATCCTTATATCCGTCAAAAAAATGTTCAGCATCAAAGATTACTTCTTTACCTCTTTTCTTAAGGAAATTAACCGAATCCTCTATCATACGAAGATTCTCTTCTTTGTTCGTTCTAAGAGCCTTCTCTACATGAAGAATCCAGCTTTTGCCAACGAGAGTAACCACCTCTGTTTCTGCTTTTATTAAAGCACGAACGTTGGAATCTTCTTCTACTCTCCTGTCTCTTCTTCTGGTCATGCCAAAAGCGCTCACCTTGGCTTTTTTTAAAGAAATCTTTTTTATTTTTTCAAAGAATTCTACATCCTTGGGATTGGAACCTGGGTTTCCTCCTTCGATATAATCTAACCCCAATTTGTCTAGCTCCTGAGTAATCTCTAATTTGTCTAAAAGAGAGAAAGAAACCCCCTCTGCCTGTGTTCCGTCTCGCAGAGTAGCATCGTATATTCTTACTTGTCTTCCCATTTTCTAAGACTCTCCTTCTTCTCTCATTCTTTCCTTTACATATCCTTCTAATCCCCCTTTGTTGATCAACTGCTGCAGAAAAGGAGGAAATGGAACTAGAGAATAGCTTTCTTCTTTAGTAAGGTTCTTAATATTCCCTCTAACAGTATCTATTTGCACTTCATTTCCTTCATCTGTATTTGTAACTACTTGTTCACATTCTATAATAGGAAGACCTATATTTATAGCATTACGAAAAAAAATCCTGGCAAAAGATGAAGCAATTATACAGCTAACCCCTGCCTCTTTAAGAGCTAAAGGCGCATGCTCGCGCGATGAGCCACAACCAAAGTTTCTTCGGGCAATTAAAATCTTACTATCTTTGACTCTACCTGGAAAGCTCTCATCCAATCCTTCCATGCAATGCTTAGCCAATTCTTTAGAATCGGTAGTGTCTAGATAACGCGCTGGAATAATCTCATCCGTATTAACATTATCTCCGTATTTTAACACCCTACCTTTTATTATCATTTTTACCTCTTGTATATCGTATGTAGTATATAGTATATCGCATTCCGTTGTTCGTATCTAGTATAGCGTAAAGCTAAAAACTAAAAGCGAAAAACCATAATCCAAAATTTAAAACTTATTTTTCTTTCTTTGAATTTGGTTTTGAATTTTACACTATGGCTTTGCATTTTTCGCTCTACGTTTTTCGTTTTTCACGATATACGACATACTATATACTATATACGATTCTTGAGCAACGATTCTATTTTCTCCATTATCTCTAAGGGTGTAGGGACTCCTCCTCCT
>CAZQMG010000010.1:13961-20192 GCA_964594375.1 uncultured Clostridia bacterium
GAGCAACGATTCTATTTTCTCCATTATCTCTAAGGGTGTAGGGACTCCTCCTCCTAATCTTCCGTAAAAATAGACAGGAACTTTTCTACCTACCGCTAATTCTACATCTTCTAACATCTGTCCCTCACTCATCTCCACTACCAAGACAAATTTAATTTCATCAATTAATCTCTCAATAACAGTATAAGGAAAAGGCCAGAGGCTAATGGGTCGAAGGAGTCCAGCCTTCACTCCCTTCTCTCCAAGCTTATTCACTACTTCCATGCTAAGGCGAGCCATACTTCCATAAGCTATTATAAGTAAATCCGCATCTTTTACTCCAAAAGACTCATACCTCACTTCCTGGGAACGCATCCTGGCATATTTTTCTTGCAAGTGCCTATTGTGCTCTTCTAAAACTCCTTCCTGCAGATATAAAGACCTTATTATATTTGCATCTCTTCCCCTGGCTCCACCTACAGCCCATTTCTTACCAGGTATATCTTTGACTCCATTCTTAAACTTAACCCCCTCCATCATCTGTCCTAGAATAGCATCAGCAAGAATCATCATCGGGTTTCTGTATTTATCAGCTAAGTCAAAGGCAAGATAGGTTAAATCAGCCATTTCCTGAACTGAACTGGGAGCCAGGACAACCAAATGGTAATCTCCATGACCGCCACCTCGTGTCGCCTGAAAATAATCAGATTGGGAAGGTGCTATATTTCCCAGCCCAGGTCCTCCCCGCATTACATTGACAACTACGGCCGGAAGCTCAGCTCCAGCAAGGTAAGATATACCTTCTTGCTTCAAACTAATCCCTGGACCAGAGGAAGACGTCATCGTTCTTGCTCCAGCAGACGCAGCACCATAAACCATATTAATAGCTGCCAGTTCACTTTCTGCCTGAAGGAAAATTCCTTCTACTTCTCTCATTCTCTTAGCCATATAGGCGGCTATTTCTGACTGAGGAGTAATAGGATAGCCAAAATAATAGCGACATCCAGCTCTAATGGCTCCTTCTGCCAAAGCTTCATTGCCCGACATTAAAACTCTTTTGTTCATATTTATAGGTCTACCTTCCCACCCATCTTAGAATATCCTGATAAGTCACTAAAAATAACAAGGAAAATAGAATAATAAAACCAATATAATGAACTAACTCTTCTTTTTTAAGATCAAGAGGCTTACCTCTGACTCCCTCTATCAATAAAAAAAGAAGCCTCCCTCCATCAAGAGCTGGAATAGGAAACAGATTGAATAATCCCAGATTTACGCTGAGGAAAGCAATAAGAGAAAGGAGAGGGATCATCCCCATTTTAGCACTTTCTCCAATAAATTGTGCGATTCCTACCGGACCGGTAAATTGGGCAGGAACTCTACCTATAATCATTCCCCCCAAAGCGGAGAAAATTGCCCCAGTCAAAGAAAATACCCTTTCTGACCCTTTAATCAGAGAATCCACAAAATTATAGCGAACAAAAACGGAAGAAGGGGTAATGGTAACCCCTATAGCCCTTCGACCCAATTCAGGATCAAAAATAGGCTTTATCTGAACATCAAGAACTCTCTCCTCTCTTTGAATGGTTAACTTCAAATCATTCTCTATGTTCTCTTTTATGGCTACAGATACCCCTTCCCACCCTTCTATCTCTTCCCCATTTATCGCTAAAATTTTATCCCCTGGTAAAAGAGAAACCAAAGCAGCAGGAGAACCAGCCTTTACTTCATTAATAACAGCCTCTTCCATATTGAAGGTATAAAAACCGATCATAGAGACTACTGAAAAAAGGATAATAGCCACTAGATAATTCATAGCAGAACCAGACAGTAACACTAAAATTCTATTTCTCAAGGGCTTTTCATAAAAACTTCCCGGCAGGTTCCTCTCCTCAGATTGCATTCCTCTTATTTTTACAAACCCACCCACGGGAATTAAGGAGAGGGTATATTCCGTCTCCCCTCTTTTAAATCCTATCAGCTTTGGCCCCATACCAAAGGAAAATCTATCAACCTGCATTCCGAAGCTCTTAGCTAATAAAAAATGTCCCAGCTCATGCGGAATAATGAGAAGAATAAACGTTACCAGCACAAAAATAATAGTCGTAACCATATTCTCGTATCTCGTATATCGTATTTCGTATATCGAAAACAAAGAGAAAAAAATTTAAGTTTTAGATACTCGATTCTAGATACTTGCCCCTCACCCCTTCCCTCTCCCCTATGGGGAGAGGATTAAGGAGAGGGGGACTAGAGCAAAGGGTGAAACCGAAACGACTATCCAGTATCAGGCATCGAGAAATCGGGATACGTGATGCCTATTGCGCAATACGCAATACGATATACTATATACTATATACGAATTTGATATAGTAATAGAAGATAGGGACAGTAAATAAAAGACTATCGAATCTATCCAGAACTCCCCCGTGTCCAGGCAAAATTTTGCCAAAGTCTTTTATTCCTACCTCTCGTTTCAACATAGATTCGAAAAAATCTCCCATTTGTCCCATTACGCCAATGAGTACACCCAGGATTAAAGTATGGACAAGGGGAAAGAAAAACCACATTCGAGAAATAAACATAGCCACACAACTTACTAAGAGCGCACCTATGAAACCTTCCCAGGATTTATGTGGACTCACCCGGGGAAATAATTTATGCTTTCCCCACTTCTCGCCTATCAAATAGGCTCCTGCATCTCCCATCCAGGTAGCAAAAAATATAGTGACTACCAACCTTGCTCCCAGAGAAGAAATATCTCTCAAAGATATGATATAACTAAAAAGAAAACTTATATAAAGAATTCCTCCTAATGTTAGAGAGACGTTGACAAAAGCCTGTCGAATTCTAAGATGTATAAATTGCCTCAAACACAAAAAGAGGATGATGAATACTAAAAGAATGGGTAGAACTCCCTCTCCTCTCAAATAGACACCTACCGGTATCAGAAGGCCTAATAATATGCCCTCTGGTAAAAAAATATTCTCTCCTTCTTTTCTCATCCTTTGATAGAACTCAAACAGACTGACTCCAATAATAAGACACACCAGGATGAAAAAAGCCGTTTTGCTCCATAATATCAAAGAAATAAGGACGGGTATGAATCCCACGGCTACCAAAGTCCGTTTTAAAAGCACTTCATTCTTCCTTTATTTTACCAAATCTCCTTTCTCTCTTTGCGTAATCCTTGAGAGCCATAAGAAATTCTTTTTTCCCAAAATCAGGCCAGAAGACAGGAGTCATCCATAATTCTGTATAGGCAATATGCCAGAGAAGAAAATTACTTACTCTATATTCTCCTCCTGTCCTAATCAACAAGTCGGGAGAGGGAAGATCTTCTAGATATAAATACTGTTTAAATAAGTCTATATCTATCTCTTCTACAGCAAGGTTTCCTCTTACTACTTCTTTAATCAGAGCCTTCACTGTGTCTATAATTTCTTCCTGTCCCCCATAGTCTATGGCTAGATTCAAAAAAAAGTCCTTATTGTCTTTAGTCAGACTCATCACTTCTTCTATTTTGTTCTGAAGCGAAGAGGAAAGTCTCCCTCTTCTGCCAATAACCCGGAATCGAGTACCTTTCTTATTTAACTCATCCCTCTCCTTATCTAGATACCTCTTAAACCCAGACATAAGAAAATTTACCTCTCTTCGGGGTCTTTTCCAATTTTGACAAGAAAAAGCATATATAGTAAGAATCTTTATGCCAAAATCTGAACAAAGCTGAGTTATTTCCCTTATCTTCTCCATTCCTACCCTGTGACCAACACTACGGGTTAGACCTCTTTTCTTCGCCCATCTGCCATTACCATCCATAATAATAGCTATGTGTTGAGGAAGTTTATCTTTGGAAATATCTATCATTTTCTATCTCTTCACTAAACTGAAAAGAAACTCCGCTTCAGCTACTATCTTTCCATCAACTGAACTAGCAGCCTGCACCTTACCAGTAGAGCTTCTTAGATTTAGCACTTTCACTCGGGTTATTAGCTGGTCTCCCGGGACTACCGGCTTTCTGAATCTCGCCTTATCAATCCCTGCAAAATAGGCTAACTTACCTCGATTCTTACTGGCTGACAAAAGATATACTCCAGCTACCTGAGCCATAGCTTCAATAATTAAAGCTGCTGGCACTACAGGATGTCCCGGGAAATGACCCACAAAATAAGGTTCATTTACGGTTATATTTTTCACTCCTACTATTTCCCTCTCCCCTTGCTCTAATATTCTATCCACAAGAAGGAAAGGATACCTATGGGGCAGTACTCTCTCAATATCGTCTATATTCAGAAGGGTCCTCTTTTTGTTTTTTAACTCTTCTAGCTTCTTGATCAACTTAACATTAAAGAAATGCCCGGACTTTACGGCTATAATATGAGCCTGGATGGGCTCACCTAGAAGATAGAGGTCTCCCAGCAAATCTAGCACTTTATGACGCACAGGTTCGTTGGGAAACCTTAACCCTTCCTTATTAAGAATTCCATTTGTATCGATAACCACCGCATTTTCCAATGACCCTCCCTTAATAAGACCTTTTTTTCTCAATTCTTCTATCTCTTCCATGAAACCAAAAGTTCTGGAGGGAGCTATTTCCTGGATAAATACTTTTTCGTCTATAGTAAACTCAGCAAATTGAGATTTGATAGAAGAATCAGGAAAATCTACCGTATAGGTTATTTTTAACCCAGGGTAAGGGAGGACTATCAACCTCTTATCTTCTTCCTCTATCCATAGAGGTTCATCTATCTTAAAGAATTGGCGTGGAAGCTCCTGTTCCACTACCCCTGCTTTTTGAATCAAATCCACAAAGGGAAGAGCACTACCATCGGCTGCTGGAATTTCCTCTCCATCAACCTTAACCAGGACATTATCTATCTCCAGGCCAGCCAGCGCTGCCAGAATATGTTCTACTGTCCTGACTCTTACTTCCCCCTCGCCTAAACTGGTCCCACGCATATTATTAAATACCTTATCCACCCGAGCACTAATTCGAGGAGAATGAGCTATATCCTCTCGGATAAAGACTATTCCTTCTCCAGTAGAAGCAGGTTCCAGGGTCAAAGTGACCTCTTCGCCCAAATGCAGTGCTACTCCTCTGTAGGAAATAGTTCTTTTAATAGTTTTCTGAAGTGACATCACCTATTTATCCTTTACTCTTTCTTCTAATTTTTTCAGTCTCTCTACCAACTGAGGCAGACGGTCAATAAGAGCCTTGACCCTCTTTTGTCTATGATGTGGTCTTGCTGGAAAACCAGAAACAAAAGAACCAGGTGCTATATTCTTGGTAACCACTGACTTGGCGGCAACTATACTATTATTTCCAATGGTTACGTGTTCAGTCACTCCAGCTTGACCAGCCATAACCACTCCATCTCCCAGAGTCGAACTCCCCGAAATACCTACCAAGGCTACTATAGCAACATTTTTACCCAGAGTAACATTGTGCGCTATATGAACTAGATTATCGATTTTACACCCGGAACCTATACTTGTCTCTCCTATAGTCGCCCTGTCTATAGTCACATTAGCCCCTATTTCTACTCTATCCCCAATCACTACTCTGCCTGTTTGAGGAATCTTATAATAGGAGTCATCTTCCTTCCTGACAAATCCAAAACCATGCGAGCCTATAACTGCTCCCGAATGGATTATTACCTCCCCCCCTATAACCGTATCGTCGAGAAGAGTCACTCTAGGGAAGAGAAGACTGTTTTTTCCTATAACCACTCTATTTCCTATATATACTCCAGAATTTATATAGGCACCTTCCTCTATTTTTGCTGCATCGCCTACCACTACATAAGCGCCCAAGGTTACTTTTTTACCTATTTTCGCATCTTTGCCTATGATAGCTGTGGGATGGATCCCAGAGAATTTTCGTACTTGAGAATAAAAGACTTCCAAAATTTGAGCAAAGGCTAAACGAGGATTTTTTGCTCGAAGTACAGGCTTAGAAAAATCTCTAACCCCCGGAGAAACAATAACCGCCGAAGCCTCTGACTTTTTAGCTTCATAGAGGTATTTTTCAGAAACAGCCAGGGTAATTTCACCCTTCTTGGCCTCTTCCACCTTAGCTACGCCTTCTATTATTACTCCTCCATCTCCTTCAACTTTGCCTCGCACGAGCCTTGCTAATTCTTCTAAAGTTTTTTTCATAGCAACAAACCGTCTCTCGTATTGCGTATATCGTATTGCGTATTGCGCAATACGCATCACGCACGACGCATCACGAATTTCTATTCACCACTT
>CAZQMG010000010.1:20292-23902 GCA_964594375.1 uncultured Clostridia bacterium
CGCTTTATATTCCTCATTTAACTGAGCTAGCACTTTGTCTGTCAAGTCAAACTCTTTTTCTGGAGTAACATAAAATAAATTACCTTTTCTAAAGACAAATCTATACCCTTCTTTCTCCGCAATACTCTTTATTATCGAAGATAACCTTAACTCGAGGTCCTTCAGGATCTCATCCGTATACTTAGCCTCCCTCTCCTGGTTTCGCTGCTCAATATATACACTAAACTCATCCAATTCTTCAATCCTACGTTCCATCTCTACCTGTTTTTCTTTCTTAGCAGATTCTGAGAGCATCAATTCCTGCGTTTCCAGCTCTTCTTTAAGTTTATCTATCTCTTCTTCTATCATCTGTCTTCTTTCGCTAAGCATCTTCTGATCAGCTTCATTCTCCATCGTCAGTTTCGCTTCCAGTTCCTTGGTCTTTTCATATTCGTGGAAAATCCTTAGAAAGTCTACATAACCTATCTTGACTACTAAATCTGCTCTAGCTGTATTGACACTCAAACCCACGATAAAAAATAAACAAAGAAGTAAAAGAATTAGACTTTTATTCTTCTTCCCTCTCATTAATCTCTCTCCTTTCACTGCTCAACTCTATTCTAAAAAAGTGAAGAATCTTCTTTTCTTTGTCCTGCATAATCTTTCTTCTATCTTCATCCTCATCAGTATAACCGAGTAAGTGTAAAACCCCATGAACTGTTAAAAGAGCAAGCTCGCTTTCTAACGAGTGTCCTCTTTCTCTGGCTTGTTCCTCGGCTTTGTCTATTGAAATCACCACCTCCCCCAGTAGGTTTTCTGTAGATATAAATTCTCCTCCTAGAGGAAAAGCTAAAACGTCCGTAGGCTCTTTCATCCCACGAAATTTCTCATTTAACTTAGCCATTCTCTTAATATCCACCAGAGCTATGCTTATCTCTTTCTTCTTCCTGGAAGCCAAATTATCGTCCAATACCATCGAGGCCACCTTTCCCAGGAATTCTGTATCAACCATCTTCCTCTGTAGATTTCTTATCTGGACTTTAGAGATGAAATTACCCAATTTTAGACTCTTTTTTTAACATCTCCTCTGGATACCTTCCGCGAGTATGGACAATACCAGCCAGGGTCCTGCTAAAAGCCTGGGTTATTTTAGCTATCTCTCTCAAGGTTAAATCACATTCATCCAGTTGTCCATCTCTCAGCTTATTGCCAATCACTTTGCCTACCTGAGTTTCTATGCTTTTAATATTTCGCCGCGGCAGAAAACGAAAATCGGCTTCTACTGAATCAGCCAACATTACAATAGCTGCTTCCTTGGACTGAGGCTTAGGACCTGGATAGCGAAAATTCTCTTCCCCTATTAACTCCTTATTCTTTTTGTCTCCTTCTAACAGGGCCTCTCTATAAAAATGTGCTATTAGCCCAGTCCCATGATGCTCTCTAATGATGTCTATAATCACTTGGGGAAGACGATTATCCTGAGCCATCTCCACTCCATCTTTCAAATGGGATATGATAATCACCGAACTTAAATTAGGAGTTACTTTCTGGTGATGATTGTTCTCACTTGACCCAGCATTTTCGAAAAAAAAGTGGGGTCGAACAATCTTACCAATATCATGATAATAAGCACCTATCCTCACCAAGAGAGAATTAGCCCCAATAGCGTCTGCTCCCGCCTCAGCCAGACTAGCCACCATTATAGTGTGGTAATATGTACCGGGAGCCTCGATAGCTAATCTATTAAGAAGGGGAAGATTTAAATTACCTAGCTCTAGTAACCTGATATCGGTAGTTATCCCAAAATAGGTTTCTAAATAAGGCAATACTGCCATAACTAAAATACTGGAAAAAAAGCCACTTCCTATACCCCATAAGCTCATAGTTAAAATATAAGAAAGAGAATGATTACCAACTAAACCTACGGCCAATATTGCTAAAACATTGGATATACCCACATAAAGACCACCTTTAGTCAAATCAGTTCTCTGATGAATAAAAGAAGCAGTATATGAACCTACCATCCCTCCTACAGTTAGAATTGGCAAAATCCCCAAATTCTGAGTATTAACAGCAAAAAGAATAACTAATAATAAAGTTGTTACAGCAGATAGGACAGGAGTAAAAAGAAGTGAAACTAAAATAGATAAAAAAGCAATGGGAATAAAGTAGTCAGGTACCTGAGGCAACAATATGATGACTTTCCCTATTGCAGCCATAGAGACAATCAAAATCCCCAATAAGCATAAAGGTCGAGATAAAAGAAATTCTGGCCAGAATCTCCGAAGATAAATAAAGAGAACAAAAACAGACAGAATTACCAGACTAACTAAACCGATTTGCTTAAACCAATCGGTTTCCCTGGTTCCAGGTAAAAGAAAAATCAAAGCCAAGCCTACTATTACCCCTGACCCCCAGAGCCACTTTTGAAAATGTCCTTTAGCCAATACAAACAGATTTCTAATCTGGATTTTTTTATCCTTAGAACTGCTTATCTTTGTCACTCTCTTAATTACTCTTCTTCTCTCTTTCATAATTTTCATATGTCTTCACAATCTCTTGCACCAGACGATGCCTTACCACATCTTTTTGAGTAAGATAAACAGTCTTTATCCCTGGTGTGTCCTCAAACAATGACTGTACACTCACCAACCCTGAACTTTTCTGTTCAGGAAGGTCAATTTGGGTGATGTCTCCTGTAATTACTGTCTTTGATCCGAACCCCAGTCGGGTCAAAAACATCTTCATCTGCTTATAGGTCGTATTTTGCGCCTCATCCAGAATAATGAAAGCATCGTTAAGGGTACGACCTCTCATATAAGCTAGAGGTGCAATTTCAATAATCCGCCTCTCCAGAAGCATCTGGAACTTTTCGACAAGAACCAGCTCGTATAATGCGTCATATAGAGGACGAAGATATGGCTCCACCTTTTCTTCTAATCCTCCTGGTAGATAGCCTAACTTCTCTCCTGCTTCTACCGTGGGACGAGTCAAAATTATGCGGACTACCTCCTCTTTTTCTAAAGATGCTACTGCCATAGCCACTGCCAGATAAGTCTTCCCTGTTCCTGCAGGACCGATACTGAAAATCACCTCATTATTTCTTATCGCCTCCACATATTCTTCTTGTCCTTTTGTGCGAGGTCTTATCTTTCTCCCTCGAGGAGTAGTAAAAACTACCAGGGCAGAATTAACCACATCTAATTTTCCCTCTTCTGTATTAACCAAGAGATATTTTATCTCTTGGGGAGAGAAAGTATATCCTTTGCGCAGTTGAAAAAAAATCCTTTTAATTAACCTTTCTGCCCTCTCTACTTGTTCTTTTTTCCCTTTGATTTTAAGAAAATTATCTCTCAGTGCAAAAGTAACTCCCATTTCTTTTTCAATGAACTTTAAATTTTCATCTCTTTTGCCACAAAGAAGCTCTATTTCATCTCTATTCTCTATCTTTATATTTATCTCTTTTATTCTTCTCACCTATTGGGTCTGTTCATAGTTCATAGTTGATTGTTCATTGATCAAGATCTTCAAACCATAAAGCAAGTTCTCTTTGTCGATGAACTATGAACCATGAACAATGAACTATCTAAATCGCTTAATTATTATACAAGATAGATGGGATGTCAAATAA
>CAZQMG010000011.1:0-23790 GCA_964594375.1 uncultured Clostridia bacterium
ATACCCGTCCTTCTTCCTCCCCGCTAAAGAAAAGAGTAGACCTAGCCTCCTCAATAATTAAGAATTTCTCGGCCGGGTTCTGTTTATCTCGAACATCTCCTTTACCATCTTTTCTATTTCGGCAAGGCTTAGAACAGCAGAGGCTAAGGGGTCAAAACAAATCGCATGAAATATCATCTTTGGATCACCACTAATAACACCCTCCGCTGCCAGCTCTTCACATCTAACACTGATATTGTTGAGAATAGCCAGCTGTGGTGGTAGCGAACCTACATGAATAGGACTAAATCCACGCTGGGAGGCAACTACTGGCACGTTAAGTCATATAAATGTAATCGAAGGGTAACTGGCTCTGCCATATGAAATGTAACCGAAAATATGATACATTAATCCCCAGTTAGATAATAATTAACCGGGAAGATGAAGAAAACGGATATGAATGCAAGGAACCAATACCTTAAGATTCTAGAGAGTTGGCTAGAGAATATTAAAAATATCATAATTATCAATTTGGTGACAATTTTTATAAGAAAAGGGAGATTGACAACAGCGAAAATTTAAATTTTTTTTAGGTAAAAATCTTAAATTTTGCCTAATATAATTGGATAAAATGAACAAGAATCAGATCATAGAGATACTTCAGGATTGGAATTTTTGGAAAAAGGACTTAGAGGCCAGAAACAAAAGCGAGAGAAATAAAGGCATTGTTGAAGGCAATGGAGAAGTTAAAACTCAATGAAGGTTTTGTGATTACACACGATTTGGAGAAAGAAGAAAATGTTAAAGGCAAGAGAATAAGATATATTCCTCTGTGGAAATGGCTTTCCCCGTTTGAATAATCTATATACTCACATACCGTAAGCCCACCAATTTACAGAAATCCTCCAGTTCTTCCTTAACATTCCCATATCCTATCATCCAGTGATGACCAGAACCATTTTCAGCCACTATTTCTAAAAATTCATTCACGGGAATGGGAAATTTCACCTTAACAGGGTTTCCGGCAAAAACCATCTCCGTTCTTACTGCCTCTCCCTCCACTATGCACATCCGGTAAGTATCTTTCCTTCCCACTAAATTCACTAAGGTAACTTTACCTGGTTTGGCGGGGAATAGCACGCATACTCCTTTGTTGGCTAATCTCACAGGGGATAAATTTATTTTTTTCTTCTCTTCAGCTAAAGAAAAAGCACCAGAGCCACAATGAGAAAAAACAATAGAGTTATCCTCTGGATAAACTGCTAAAAGGTCAGTATTATGAACAGGAATTTTGGTTAAGAGATGTAAGATAATCATAGCCACCAGTGAATTCACGTCCCCTTCACAGCTTCCAGGAATTCCCTCCTCACCGAGGAGGGAATAAGCCAAACAGACCTGTCCCATGAAATCAGGATAACACTCCACAGCTAAGCCTGAAAGATTCTCTTTTTCTATCCATTTTTTCAAAACTAAATATGCTCTTATTGAACTTATTCCCTCTTTTTCCCCTGCATTAACTTTTCCCACCTTCCTTTTAACCTCTCTCCAGATCTTTCCTACTCTCTCATTAGGAACTTTGCCCATTTCATCTTTAAGCTCATTTAATCCGAAGTGAATTATTCGGGGACCAAGTAAAGATTTGAGTTCTAGCTCATCAAAGGTAACCTCTGTCATTCCTCTTATCCGATAGCCAACCAATCCCAAGCGAGCCTTTCGTAAGGTTCTCTTCAAGGAAGAAGCTTTGGCATATCCTTCAATCTTCTCATAAGGCTTTCTTTCTTCTACGCTTCCATAAATGAACTTATAGGGCTTGCCCAGTTCTTTAAGAACACAGTCAAGCTGCTGAACGCCACACAAGGACCCTTTACGGATGCCAGGCAGCCCCCAGGTGATAATGGGCATATCAACCTCCTCCAATATATCCAGGGCTAGATAGTCCGAGCTCCAGGTTCCCTCAACCAGACAAATTACGTCCACATCTTCCCTTTTGAATTTTTGAGCCGCTCTATGAGCCGAATTCTCGTCCTCAACTATTTCCTCAATAGCTACCACATCCAAACCGAGTTTTCTCAGTTCAATCGCGGCCTTTTGGAAAAGAGAAGGAGCTTCCTCTCTTCCCTCCTCATAAAGATGACAGAGCATAAGAAAGCCTACTTTTGGTCTTAACATCTTACCTCCTGTATAACACTATATATCACCCACCTTATAGCTACACGGAACAACGGAAAATCTTATAGGACAATTACGCAAGAATATGTTATTTTCTATTTAGGAGGCGGATAGCAATGTCACAAAGGATTACCATCAAAATTCCTGATAGAGTAGCCAAAGCATTTAACCAAATTCTAAACCGAAAGAAAAAAGAGTTGCAGGAAGGAATCATAGAGGCGATAAATGAATATATCGAACAAAAGACAAGGTATACCGAAGATTCCTTCTTTAAAATTGGCAGCTCTGGCAATAGCGGCTTCTCAAATGTATCCCAAAATCACGACAAATATCTATATGGATAACTTATGCCTTTACTTTTGACCGCCACTTTCAACAAGCTCAGTTTAATTTACTTCCAAAATAAATATCCTTCATCACTCTATCTCCCTTTACTAAATCTGTTCTTTTTTGCTTCTAAAAGTAAATCCATTACATTCTCAAATATAATTTCTCCTACTTCTGGCTTCAAGTTAAGAACACCGTACCATTTCGGTGCTTCAGAAACTTCATATCCACCTAAGGAAAAATCTTTCGGTGTAGGGATGTAGCCAGCAACTTCATTAGTATAAGCAAAAACAAAGGTATGAAGAAAAGGAGATTGTTTTTTTATTCTTAATTGATAGTCCACAAATACCTCATGGCTGAGACCAATTATGGCAATTTCATCTCCCAATATAAACATCTGAATCTCACTTGGTAAACTGTAATCTTTCCCCTTTTTCTTGGCCACTTTCACCAACTCCTTTGCCCAAAGCAACATTTCTTGCCGGTGAAATTGCGTAAAACGGTGAGGCAGGCCAATACCCTTCTCTGTATCTTGCAAAATTCTTTCCGCCTCTTCTACCGAGGGTGGATTGTTCAAAGGTAAATCCACTTCTTTATAATAGGACTCAAGAGCAAAATTACTTATGTAGTCTTCTATCTGGCAGACTATATTTACCACTTCTCTCCCTAGGGTTGTTCCTAGGCTATCAGCCTCTTTGAACCCCCCCGCTAAAGACTCTGAATTAATGTTTCCACAACAACCCTGAAAAAAAATTGGGAAAACATCTTTTCCTAGAAGTTCCCGGATTGCTTTTACAGCGTAACCTGGATAATCAGCAGTTATTAGAGTACTTGCTCTATGTACTGAAACTGGATGAGCTGCATGAGAAAAAAGAATGACTGAGGGTTCTTTCTCACCGGTTATTTTGAGTACATCTACACAAGGATCTACTGCTCCCTCAGGATTGGGTGACATTATTGTACCTTCTCTAGTAGATAATCGGCGATTTATACCAATCTGAACCTTCCCTTTGCCTGCTCCTATTGTTTTCACCGGGAAAAGATTATTCCTTGCCACTGAAATTGCTCCAACTATCTTCTCTTCTAATTCTTTTTCCCACATATGGTCACGACTAAGTTGGTTTTGACGAAGATAATGCACAGTAACTGGGGAATTATGGTTGTGAATACAATGTAGCATCACGCTTTGAAAGGAAAGTCCGATATTTTTCTGGATAGTTTGTCTTAGATTCTTTAATAAAGTAAAGTCAAGACCAACTAAATCCATATTCACCAAAGTCAATTCTTCGTTCTTATCTTTCAGGAGTAAAACCCTGCAAAAAAGATCATCATGGATTCCAGTAGAGCGCTCTCCTACAGGTTCAATTACTTCTGTCCCCACCGGAGGACTAATAACCACCTTTGCCACTCCCCCATATAATCTATTATTCACTACCTAGCCTCCCACTTCAGTTGAGATTTCTGATAAACTAATATCCGAACAGTTGCTATCCCATATCCTCTCATTGATAATTTTTCAGATATTTTTGTTAACCCTTCAGTCCTGAAAGGACAATAGCTCGGACGAAATACCGCTGAGCCACGATATAGAGAATCAGCATAGGTAACACACTAAGAGTCGCTCCTGACATAAGTAACTCCCATTTTACACTATATTGGCCTCTGAAATAAGCCAAACCGACAGTAAGAGTCATTTTGCGATATGAACTAAGGTATACGACAGGATTTAGCAAATCATTCCAGGAGGTGATGAAGGAAAAAACAGTAAGCGTTACTAAGATTGGTATAGAAAGAGGCACAAAAATTCTCCAGTAAATCCCAAATCGGCTGCATCCGTCTATTCTAGCTGCGTCTTCCAGTTCAGAGGGAAGACTTAAAAAGAACTGGCGTATGAGGAATGTTCCAAATGCTGCGGCTGTCCAGAAGGGGACTATAAGAGGTTTATGAGTATCCAACCACCCTAAGAATTTCATTATCATAAATACGGGAATTATCCTTACTTGTCCAGGAAACATCATGGTCATTATGAGTGTCAAAAAAAGAAATTCACGTCCAGGAAATTTAATCCGTGCAAACGCATAGGCAGCTAATGAGCAGGTAAACACTTCTCCAATAACCGACAAAATGGCTACTTTGAAACTGTTTACAATAAACATAGAAAATGGCATAAGCTCCAGTATTTTCAGGTAATTCGACCATACTGGAGGATACGGAATCCACTTCGGAGGATAGATCATTACCTCTCCTGGCAGCTTCAACGAGGAGAGTAACATCCATATGAAAGGAAGTACAAATATAATTCCAACAAAAGAAAGTAGCGTATATTGGGAAATTCTCACGAAAACTTTAAACCAGTATTTTTTAACCTCATCAAGATTTATTCGTCTCATCTTACTCTCCTCTTTTTTTCATGCTAGAGCTTGTACATGAGTTTATCCGTAGAAGACCCATCGACGTTGATACGTGAAGTTAATGAGAGTAATTATAAGAACACACCCAGCTAAAATGACAGCTAATCCACAAGCATATCCCATGTGCCAATATTGAAAAGCCTGCATAAACACGGCGTAACTTATGGTAGTAGTGGAATACGCTGGTCCTCCTTGGGTCATAATGTACGCTTGTTCAAATACCTGAAAAGATCCAATAACAGATATTATCATAACAAAGAAAATTGTAGGGCTTAATATGGGTAGGGTAACATTCCAAAAGAGCTGGCGCTTGTTCGCTCCATCAATGTGCCCGGCTTCATAAAATTGTTGGGGAATCGCTTGTAATCCTGCCAAATAAATAACCATATTGTACCCAACCGATTTCCATAGGCTCATAATTATAATGGAAGGAAGAGCCCATTTAGTGCTTTGTAACCACCAAGCACCTGAGATATGAAAAACAGACTCTAACAAATAATTTATCAATCCAAATTGAGGATCGTAGAGCCATGTCCATAATAGACCAATAGCTACCATTGAAGTAACCACTGGTAAAAAGTAAATACTTCTGAATAGTATAATTCCTTTTAATTTCTGATTTACTGCAAGAGCCATGAATAATGGAATAGTTATACTTGCTGGAACAGCGATTCCTATGTAAATAAAAGTATTTCTCATTATTTTCCAAAAGAGGGGATCTGATGCCATCTTTAAATAGTTATTGATACCCACCCACTCGGGTGCTAGAATCATATCCCACTTTAAAAAACTAATTATAAGAGATGCTAAGACAGGGCCCCCTCTAAATACAATTATACCAATAAGCATCGGGATAAGGTATGGAATCGCTTCAAATAAACCTTTCCAATTTTTCTTTTCCCCAATAGATAATTTCTCTACCTGTTTATACATGGCTAAGCCACTTCTCCTATAAATTACATAAGTTCTTTTTTTAGAAAAGCCCTGCTCTTTGTCAGCAGGGCTTTTTTTCGGCAACCTCTTGTAAAGAAAGAAGACCCTTAGGCTAATTTCTTCTTTTCCAAGATCTCCCTTCTCTCCTTACCTAATCAGCTTGAATAACCCGGTTCATAGCTTTAGTTGCTCGCTGTAGGGCTTCTTCTACCGATATTTCTTGCATAAACGCCAGATCCAACTCCTGCTGCATCGCAGTGTGCCACTCGGACCATTTAAGCGAAAAATCAGCATCACGCATATATTTAGTTGACTCGAATGCAACTTGCATATTTTCAGGTGGAAGATCAGCTCGAAGATATGCGTCACTGTTTGCAACTTTTCTATTAACCGGAACTCTGCCTGTCATAAGGAGCATTCCCCGCCTTGCACTAAGTAGATATTTAAGGAACCCCCATGCTTCCTCTTTGTGCTCGGTGAAGGGAGAAATACCTGTAGGATCGGCTCCACCATAAATCGCTCTTGTGACTGTACCTTTTGGAACCATGGCGATATCCCAGTCGAAATCCTTGACCTCTCTGAAGTCTCCAATCAGATGTAGGAGAGTTGTAATCATTCCTACTTTCCCCGTTTTGAATCGAGTCGTCACCATGTCGGAGTTACCCAAAGGAGGCGGAGGAGAGATCTTGTCTTTGTAAATCATATCTACAAAGAATTGAGTGGTCTCAATATTTTGCGGATATTGATCTAATACACTTTCAGTTCGTAAAGGATTTAGCATTCTGCCGCCATTGGAGTAAAAGGTAGTATCTAGATTGGTTCTCATCCTGGTACTTTGATAACCCCACTGATCTATTTTCCCATCACCATCAGTATCAGCAGTTAACCTTGTTGCTGCCTCACGAAGGTCTTGCCAGCTCCAACTGTCATTTGGGTAGTCAACTCCTCTTGCATCGAACATGCTTTTGTTATAGTAGAGAACTGTGATGGTCCATGAAAAACCAAGAGCTGAATAGTTTCCACTCCCGACGGGCCAGTCATATCCGAAAAGCACACTTTCGAAATAGTCATCCATATTCAGGTCTCGCTCTACTAAATCAGTTACGTCCAGAATTTGTCCTCGAGATGCCAGATCATGGTAGTAAAGAGCACATACATCATATACCTCTGGGGGTGTACCTGCTGCCAACAAAATGGGGATTTTTTTCCAGTACTCATTGTAAGGATATATTTCCCACACTATGTTGATATTAGGATTATCCTCTTCATACCGAGCTGCCAACTCATTTGCTTCCGCTTCATTTCCCGACCAGAAGGTATATTTAAGTGTAACCTTCTCTTGTGCATACAGCAAGGAGGTAACACTTGACACTAGAAATAACGTCCCTATCAATAGAATAATAATTTTTCCTTTTATAATCTTCATTATTTTTCTCCTCGTTGAAATATGTTTTGATTTCTTGTAGAAGTCCCAAAGAGGAATATGCATTATCCTACCCTTCTCTTTAGATAACTCCCAATTCTTAAGCTGAAGCAGCTTCCTTCCTTTTCACCTCCCCCTGGCCTTTTATTTTCAGCTTTTAACTTATTATTCAAGAAAGATCTTACCAACATACCCTAATTTTTTTATCAAGGTTTACCTTCAAGGCGTCGCTATCTGGGAACAGATACAAGAAAAGCAAAAAAACTTGAGAATTTCCTTCTATAGATACCCTATGCCATATTATCAAACTGCTTGAACTCGGATCGTTATAATACCGAAGGCGTTAACAGGTGCCACCACGGCGTGTTTCTTTGAAAGAAGCAGTTTCTCGTCTTCCTCAACCAGATTTGTCTGACACGCTCTCTCAATTGTAAGAAATGGTAATGTCAATGTAACCGTTGTGTCCTCACCTTGGGTCTCGATTAGACGCACAATTAATCCATTCCCATCTTCTGCTTTTTTCAGCGTCAATAGAAGGACATTTGAGTCATCCACCTGACAAAAACTCATGGACTTTTTCAGCGTTCCTTCTTTCTTGCCGTTCATACAAACTGGAATAAGTGGATTTTGAAAAGCCCAGCCAAAGTCATGCGCTCGTCCCTCTCTCCAACCACCCCTATGAGTAGTAAGAGAATAACGGAAAAGTGCATCAGTTACCTGCACATTTTCAAAGTTAGTACGGAAATTGTTGTCCATAACATACGAGTACATATAACCCTTGGTAAATTCACCGGGTTTTTTAAATTCATGGTCAAACCCAGGAGGTGTTACGCCATGGTGTGCATAGGAAACGTATCCTGGCCAGAGTCCTCCAAACTCTATAATTGGAGCTTCCATGCTTGACAAAGTTATGCCAACCTTTTTATCAGAGACATCTGCCCAATGTTGTAGGGTATAATAATCGGAGTTTGAGCCAGGAAACTGATCTTTTAAAGGTTCGATGACAGAATTGGAACCTTCAAATTGGAAATGAGGGTTGTCCATCAAAAATGGAAAGGCAAAATAAATCTCCAATAATGGAGTGGAATCTTTTAAGACTCTATTAGCGATGTCAATTCGCTTTATCTTATCATAAAGAACGATCTCCTGTGTTACTTGTGGACAGCCAGTGCCTTTGCTAGATACTATAAGACTTCCATAAACTGGGCCGTTTTCTCCTTTTCGAATACTCACCTTTTGGGGACTTTCCTCTTTCCCTGTTTTTGCCCATCGCACTATGAGCTGATTCAGCTTATGAGGTGCGTCTTTATCAACGATCTCTCGCGAAAGCTCCTTATCATAAATACTGTCTATGGTGCCCGTTTGTGGATTTAGAGCGATCTTAAAGTAACGATTTTCCAGGTTGCTTTCTCCCACCACGATACTGCTTTCAAAAGAGATAGTTTTTTCTTTTGGTGTCAATCGATAGGTTTTGTAACCCATAGCTGGAACACTTTCTGCTACAAAAACTATCTCAAAAAGCTCGACACGATTAACCTGGCCGAGAGCATATCTGGATGCTGCATAAGGTACAGGTGCCTTTGAACTGTCAAGTTTAACAATCTGGTAGGATACTTTCTCTCCTGTCTCCATATCAATTAAATCAAATGGCCCTTCCACAAGATCAATGGGAGGATTAATAATATCCCTTCCTATGGCTGAACCGGCAACAAATACGGATGTGCCATTTTGATGTTGTACGTGCAGCGGTTGACCGCATGGCGAATGTGCAGAAAAAGGTGTTCTCACTACATCTGTCCGTTTCCGGGAAAGCGAATTGAATACTACAATATAAGAATTATCATCTTCAAGTTCGATCTCGTCAATTATTCTATTGAGACTCTTTGAGAGTATATCGTGCGATAATGCTGCAGCCCGATAAGCAAAATCTTTTTTCTCGCTCAAACAGCCGTCCTGTGCAGGCCCAATGGGATAGGCCATTCCGTGGCAGTGTAGGTCATAGTAAAAGGTATTAGTATAAGTATCGTTGATTTTCTCAGAAGGGTAGGAATAATCACTAACTACTGATGCAATAGTAGCAAACTTCTCCGCTGAACTCAATTGGTCGTGAGTGTTTCTATTGATACCGGTTTCTTTTGCTGTACAGGTAGCAGCAACAGTATAATCTGTGTTTGGCAGCTCTCCTCGAAATACTGGAAGAGTATGCTTGTATTTTTCAAGCCGCTCAAAGAAATCAGAATATGTGGCAATATAGAGTTTTGGGTAGGCCCACCTATCGTTCCATTCTTTTACTATATGGCTAAGACGAAGTGATGGAGGTGCATTATCCCGCTCTCCTCCTCTCACTGTATATAGCACAAAGTTAAAGGGATAATCTTGCTTCTCCAACAAACTGAGTGTATTGGTAACTTCACTTAGAGCTTCTGAATAATTCCATAGGTATAATTCACCATATCCATGCATGTTATACCAAAATAGCATTTGTGCACCATCAATTCCTTCCCAGCGAAAGGCACCAGGAATACTAAGCGGTAATACTTTACTTTCATCCCAAAATGGATGCACCTTTTTCTCATCTCTGCCAAAATACCAAGTGGGAATTCCTGCAGCAAAGTACTTCACCCCTGCCCCCGGCAGTACCGTGGCTAAACCCCAGCTTAAACCTGGTATATCGTTTAATCCTGCTGAGCAAACCTTAATGCCATATTTCCTTTTTAAATCAAACGAGGGGTACATCAGCCTTATCAGCTCTTCATGACCACAAAGCTCAGTAGTTTGATTGCCAAAAAGCGCTGTGAGCTCAATTCTACCCTCTCTTATATACTTGATGAGCTTATCCACCATCTTCTTAGGTCGATTCTCGATGAAATGCTGAAGTGACCAAAACTGCTCGACGACATACCTGAATTTCGACTCGTCAGGCCAATCTTCTGTCTCCTTGCAAAAACGCAGAATTTCATCGTAGAAACCGTCGTATTCGCGCAAAACATTTGTCGGTAAGTCTGTATATCCAAGGTCATGATGTGAGTAGTGAGCCAAATATACTTGCCAATGTTTTTGTGGTTTCCAAGTAATTCTCTTTCGATCTTGCATCCTTCCACTAGCCGATAAGGTAAATTCTACATCTGTTATTTCCCGAACATCGGGAACACAAACCCGGTATCTCCCTTCTCCTCGCTTAGCCACGCCGATATCCGTATGCCTTCTCTGGGAGTTAATTTTGACTTCTACGCTTGCTTTCAGGGATTCTCCAGGGTTTTTGACAGAGATATCCACTAGTTGCAAAAGCCCTTGTTTTTCTTTAATGAAAAACACAGTTGGCTTAATCGCCTTGATCCTTAAAGCGTTTTCCTTGGAATTGTCCACTCTCACCCCTGACTTTTAATAAAGTTCTCCGCTACGTCAATCAAATACGAAAGACCAGGCCGACACTGGAAACTACATATATTGCTTAGCTGCCTCCTGAAACTCTTCCACAATACGGTCGCAGGCCTCAACGGTTAAGGTTGGGGGTATAGATAGAAGGCTACTACGGGCAATGAGATCATCAGTAAATGGGCAGGTGCCTTTATCATAAGAATAATCCTTAGCAAATTCATTCAATGGGTCCGTCCAGGGACGACCAGTGGAACTAAGCCCCTTTTTCTTGACCAAACTAGGAATTTGATAATAAATATGCTGGTGCCACTCAGGCATGGTAATGTTATTCAATCCCTTTGGGCCAGTAACGATCCCTGCCTTGCGCGTTTCTTCTATCACTTTATCCCGTATTTCCTCAGTAGGCCATGTCATAATTAAGAAAAGACCGCTGTCTCCATCAGGGTCGAGAATGCGGCGTAGTCTAAGTCCTTTTATCTCTTCAAGACCTCTCCGTATACGATATTTAGCATAATGCATATAGGTAACGATGGAATCTAACTTATCAAGTTGTACAAATGCCAAAGCGGCCCCGAGTTCAGAGGAGCGTGAGCCCTGACCCCACATCTGTATCTCTGGGTCATCGATAGCCAGGCGGCCGCCTCTCCGAGGATATCCCAGATCGTGGGCGGCTACCGCCCTCTCATAAAGCTTATCATCATCGCAAACTATTATGCCACCTTCACCAGATGATAAGGTCTTGTTGGATTGATGCGAGGAGATGGCCATATCTCCAAAAGAGCCGATATATCTATCTTTGAATTTAGCACCATTTGCCTGGGAGAAATCTTCCAGCATATAGACATTGTGTTTCCTGCAAATGGCTTCTACCCCTTCAATATCTCCAGGTGCACCAGACATATCCACCATCATCACACATTTAGTCCTGGGGCTAATTTTTCTCTCCAGATCCCTGGGATCTATACACCAGGTGTCATCAATATCAACCAGGCGAGGAATCGCTCCCACCAATATAACTGCCATAGGGCAGGAAATCCACATATAGCTTTGCACAAGCACCTCGTCGCCTGGTCCAATATCCATTGCCCTTAAGGCAATGGTAAGTGCTGCGGTTCCGCTATTCACAGCTAAAGCATGTTTTCGGCCAAGTTTCTGGCAATAAGCTCTTTCCAATCGTTCTGAATAAGACTCTTCATTTGTATGACCATAAAAACGAAATGGACTGCGTCTTTTCAATACATTGCTCACCGCTTCAATTTCCTCCTCATCGATAAAATAACTGCCTGGCCATTCATAGGGAAGAAGGGCGTCGTTATCGATCGGTGTAGGCTTGTAGAGTTTGGAAGACTTTCCTCTATCCATATTCTATCTCCTGGAATTTATTGCTTAAAATTTTGCTTGATCAGCTGTTGCTATCTTAAAAAGATGGTATTTCTAAATCGTTACGCTCACATAGGGCTTGAAGATGTCTTTTAAGACAAGGATAGCTGCTCCTTGGGCAGCAGTGGTATCACCCAACACAGAGAGCTTGATATCAACTGAGGTTGCGGCTGTATGCAAAGCACGTGCCTTTACAGTACGTTTAGCGGTGTCTAAGAAGAGATCCCCTGCTCGGGATATCCCGGCTCCGATTATCACCAGCTCCGGGTTAAATAAATTAACAGCGTTGGCGATTCCTATACCTAAATATTCCCCAGTCTTCTCCATAATATTGAAGGCCAATTTGTCTCCCTTTCTGGCTGCCTGGGCAATGAGCTCGGGGGTAATCTTAGCAAAATCGCCACCACTCATTTTACCAACCAGAGAGACCACCCCTTCTTCTAATCTCTCTCTGGTTCTTCTAACAATGGCCGGACCAGACACTAAAGTCTCCAGGCAACCACGGTTTCCACATTGACATCTTGGACCATTCTCATCTATGGTGGTATGCCCTAATTCACCGGCGGTGCCCCTGCTTCCCCGGTAAAGCTGTCCATTGGTAAAAATACCAGAGCCCATCCCGACTCCCACGTTAACGAAGATAAAGTTCTCCACTCTTTGAGCAAGACCACACCAATGCTCTGCTAAAGCGGCCATTCTTGAACTATCGTCTATAAATACCTCAATCCCAAATTCCTTTTCCAAGAGCCTCTTTACGGGAACATTTTCCCATTCCTTTATATTAGGACAGAATAGACAAATGCCCTTTTGGTGATCTACTATTCCTGAAATCCCTATGCCTATCCCCTTGATTTTCTCCCTTTCTACTCCTGAGGTATCGATCACCTGATGAATAATTTCAGTGATTCTCTTAAAAACCCTCTCTCTTCCCTCATCTGCCTTAGTCTTTTTGGCTATTTTTGCAATTATCCTTGCCTCCAGGTCTATCACTACCGCTCTCAGGTTAGCGGCACCCAGCTCAACTCCCACGGCAAAGCTAGCCTCAGGTACTAATTTTAATAATGTTGGCCTTCTTCCACCCCTAGAGTCGTCATACCCATCTTCTCTTACAAAACCTGTCTGGATCAGACTATTGACAAACTTGGTCACCGTGGCTCCACTTAGCCCAATCATTCTGGCAATACCAGTTCTCGATACTGGACTATGCCTTCTTATTGCATTTAATATGAGAGTCTCGTTAAGTTGTTTATTATCAAGTTTATTCTTCATTTAGCCATTTCACTCAGATGTAAGTATTCAGTAAAACACATTTTATGTTGTCATTGAGGAGCGAGATTCCTCGCTTCGCTCGGAACACGCTCCGTAATCTCAAGATTATACCAAGCGACCTAATTGAGATTGCTTCACTCTGTTCGCAATGACGCAATTCAATGAGTATTTACCTCAAAAGTGTTGGACTTGCTTTATTATATACTTTATTCCTACCCAACAAGAGGATTTTCTCTCAGACATTTTTTGAAGTTCTAAATATATCATATACTATTATGAGAATTTGTCAAGTGTTTTTTTACACCTCAAAGAAAGTCCCTATCAAATCAGCTCACTAATTTGCCCCAGAATAAAGATACTGTTTATTGAAAGATTTGTGGTTTGACAAAAGAGGGAGGAGATTTTATAATACTGCTACAAAACTGCGCATTTGAAATCTATCTGTCTTGAGAGAAGGAAAAATTGGATAGAGCTAGAATAACGGAAAAGAAAAATAAGAAAATAGAAAGAATACTTACTCTTTCCTCCTCTCCTCATATTAGAGATAGAATCACGGTAGGGCGAATAATGTGGGCGGTGATAATAGCCCTAATTCCTGTCATAGGCGCCAGTATCTATTTTTTTCGCTTAAGAGCGATAGAGCTTATTGCTGTATGCGGTCTAGCTAGTGTAGTCACAGAGTATCTATTTTTAAAAATAAGAGGAAAAGGGAGCTTAAATGAGCCCAGTGCTCTCCTCACCGGAATATTATTGGCTCTAACCCTTCCCCCTAGTTTTCCTCTCTGGGCTGCTGTTTTAGGAACAATTTTCGCTATCATCATTGGCAAACAGATATTCGGAGGATTGGGCTATAATATATTTAACCCGGCTCTCATTGGGAGAGCTTTCCTGGTAGCTACTTTCCCTGTTCTGATGACCAGTTGGGTAAATCCTTTTACTATTGATGCAGTGACTACAGCTACTCCTCTGGGACTTTTGAGGTTTCAATCTCAATCAACTCCCCTTTTGCTACTATTTTTGGGGAACGTATCCGGCTCATTGGGAGAAACTTCCGCTCTGGCTCTGCTTATAGGAGGAGCCTTTCTACTGATAAGAAGACATATTGACTGGCGCACTCCCCTCTCTTACCTTCTTGCAGTGGCTTTGTTGAGCGGCATTTTCTATCTCATTAATCCCCTCTATGGCAGTCCTCTACTTCACTTATTGGCAGGTGGATTGATGCTCGGAGTTTTCTTTATGGCCACAGACCCGGTAACCACTCCCCTGGCTAAACAAGGTAGATGGCTCTTCGGTTTGTCTGCAGGAGCCATAGTAGTTATAATTCGTAATTGGGGAGGATATGCAGAGGGAGTGATGTTTTCCATTCTTCTTATGAATGCCTTTACTCCTCTATTAGACAGGTATATTAAGCCCAGAGTTTTGGGAGGAAGATAGTTTGAAGAAATCAATCCACATGGTTCTGGTTCTCTCTATAGTGGGAATGATTTCTGGAGCTTCTCTGGTGGGAGTTTATAGATACGCTCAGCCGAGAATCGAAGAAAATAAGAAAGCAGAGATTCGCCGAGCTGTCTTTGAAGTTCTACCTGAGGCAAAAGATTATAGCACCATAACAAAAGAAGATAGACTTATTTACCAGGGACTGGATTCTTCTGGAAATCTAGTGGGTTACGCATTTATTGGAGAAGGAGCAGGATATCAAGGTATAATCGAAATAATGATAGGGATGGATCCTGAGCTGAATCAGACCAGGGGAATTCAGATTCTGGAATCAGTGGAAACTCCAGGGCTAGGAGCAAAAATAACCTCAGAATCTTTTCGGGAACAATTCAAGACTCTACTGGTAGTTCCTCTGATTAAGTTAATTAAAGGGAAAGAAGCAGAAGAAGATAACCAGATTCAGGCTATCACCGGAGCCACTATTAGCTCCCAGGCAGTAGTGGATATCCTAAATAATACTATTGAAGAAGTAAGAGAGAAACTTTCAAAAGAATGAATTTTCAGGATATTATTCTTACCTTACAGGAATACTGGAAAGAGCAGGGCTGCCTTCTCCTTCAGCCTTATGATGTAGAAAAAGGAGCAGGAACTTTTAACCCGGCTACTTTTTTAAGGGTACTGGGGCCAAAAACCTGGCGGGCAGCCTATGTGGAGCCGTCACGGCGCCCTGCTGATGGACGATACGGTCAGAACCCTAATCGTCTCAGGCTGCATCATCAATATCAAGTAATCGTCAAACCATCCCCTGATAATATTCAATCTATTTATTTAGAAAGCCTTGAAAAACTGGGGGTCAATTTCCTTCATCACGACATAAGATTTGTTGAGGATGATTGGGAGTCTCCCACCCTGGGAGCCTGGGGATTGGGATGGCAAGTGAATCTGGATGGGATGGAAATTACTCAATTTACCTATTTTCAACAAGTAGGGGGGTTTGATTTAAAGCCTATCCCTGTGGAGCTTACTTACGGACTGGAGCGGATTGCAATGTGTTTGCAGGAAGTGAATAATGTTTATGACTTAAAATGGAATTCAGAGATTGCCTATGGGGATATTTGTTATCAAGGTGAGGCAGAATTCTCCCGCTATAATTTTGAGGAAGTCGAGCCGCCAATTCAATTTAAGCTTTTTCAAACTTATGAGGAAGAGGCAAAAAAGCTTTTGAATAAAGGGCTTGCTTTACCAGCTTATGATTATACTCTCAAATGCTCACATACTTTTAATCTACTGGAAGCCAGGGGAGCCCTGGGAGTAAGTGAAAGAGAAAGGTTCATTAAGAGAGTTCGCTATCTAGCTAACGGATGTGCCAGGCTTTATCTTGAAAAAGAGAAATCTGCCAAACCAACGAATGGTGAGTGGTTAATTGGTGAGTAGTGAATAGAAATTCGTGATGCGTCGTGCGTGATGCGTATTGCGCAATACGACATACGATATACGCAATACGAGATTGCCGTGAGGCATTTCTTAGGGAACAGGAATCCAATGTCTAAAACAGCATTATTAGAAATAAGAGTTGAGGAGCTTCCTTCTTCTCTTGTTGAAGAGGCTTTAACTCAACTTAAAGAAAAGGGAGAAGAACTTTTTGCCTCCTCCAATTTAGACTATGAAAAAATCACTGTTTCCGGTAGCTGCCGACGACTTATCTTGCAAGCAGAAAAGGTATCTCTTAAGCAGAAAGAACGGATAGAAAAAGAGATGGGTCCTCCGGAAAGGATAATTGTAAGTGAAAGAGGAGAGCTGACCAAGGAAGGGAAAGCCTATTTAAAAGCTAAAGGAATAAAGAGAGAAGACCTAGGAGTGGAGAAACTAAAAAAAGGTAATTACGTTTATATAGAAAGAAAAACAGTCGGCAAGAGGACAAAAGATATCCTTCCTCTCCTTCTTCCTGAGCTTATCACCTCCCTCAGTTTTTCCAAGTCTATGAGGTGGGGCAGGGGAGACTTTGCTTTTGCACGTCCCATTAGATCTATTCTAGCTCTTTTAGGAGAGGAAATAATAGAATTTGAAGTAGCCGGAATCCGTTCTGGCCGAGAGACAAGAGGACATCCCTATCTTTCACCTTCCTTGATTTCTATAAATGACTCCCAGAAGTACTCCTCTATTTTAAGGGAAAAATGGGTATTAATAAATCCGGCAGAGCGCAGAGAAATAATCATTAAACAGATGCAAGAAATAGTCTTTCAGTTAAATAAGGGTGGAAGTAGGCAAAGGGTTCTAGAAGATAAGGAACTACTGAATGATATAGCTTCCTCAGTAGAATATCCTACTATGTTTCTGGGAGAATTTAATCCTCAGTTCCTTTCCCTCCCTTCTCCTGTATTGAGGGCCTGCTTAAGGGATTATCAGCAACACTTTTCCGTGGTGGAGAAAGAGACATTTGAGTCCTACTTTATAGGAGTGAGGGACGGAAACGGGGAATACCTTGAAGAAGTAATAAAAGGAAACCAAAGAGTACTTAATGCCCGCCTGAGCGATGCTAAATTCTTTTTCCAAGAGGATAAGAAAATAACATTAGAAGAAAGAGTCCCTTTGCTTAAGGAAATAGTAGTTCAGGAGAAATTAGGTAGTTATTATGATAAAACTCTGCGATTGCTAAAATTGGGAGAAAGAATTGCTGTTTCTTCAGGGATAGACGAAAAGGTAAGAGGGATATTAAAAGAGGCAGCTTATCTTTGTAAAACTGACTTAACTACCCAGATGGTTAAAGAATTCCCTTCACTGGAAGGAATAATGGGAAAAGAATATGCTCTTTATTTTAAGAAGAATACTCAGGTAGCTCAGGCTATCTATGAACACAAAATACCCCGTTCAAATGAAAAGAATCTCCCCCAGACACTAGCAGGAGCTATTCTCGCCTTAACCGATAAATTAGATACTCTGGTTGGTTCCTTCTGGGCAGGATTTATCCCTTCTGGCTCAGAAGACCCCTGGGGTTTACGGAGACAAGCACAAGGAATAGTAGAGATAATTCTTGATAGAGAATGGGAGGTCAGTCTGGATTATCTTATTAAAGAATCTTTAAAGCTCTATCAAAAAAAAGAAAGGACAGAGCAAGAAAAAATTATCCTCAAGATCAAAGGATTCTTACGGGCAAGGATGGTTAACATCCTCAAGGATAAGGGAATCAGGACTGACCAAATTAAGGCTATCTTAAAAGTAGATGATACTCAGCCAACAATAATAATCAAAAGAGGAGAGGCTCTTTTTAAAGCTGCTTCTAGAGAGGAATTTAAAGAAGAGGTCATAGCTATAGTCAGATTACTAAATATATTAAAACAGGCCAAGAGAAGAAATCTAAAAATACCACAAAAGCTCAAAGAAGAACTCCTTATAGAAAAAGAGGAAAGAGAGTTATACCAGGAGCTAGAAAAAATAGAAACAAAAGTTGAGAAATTATTGGATAAACAAAGCTATTTAGAAGCATACCAAACTCTCTCTACCTTAAAAGAATCTATTCACAACTTCTTCGAAAAAGTCCTGGTTATGAATGAGAATGCTCGCCTACGAGCGAATCGCCTTTGTCTTTTGAAAAGAACAGAAAAACTATTCAGCTCCATAGCTGATTTTACAGAATTACAAGTTAAATAGTTCTTTAAGACCAATAAAGGAATAAGTCGATGGTTCTAGTAGGAGTAGAAGTTCACCCGGAAAAAAGAACGGTTTATTTCATCTTAGAAGAAACAGATTTAGTGAAAGAAGACTGGTGTATGTT
Source organism: uncultured Clostridia bacterium (assembly GCA_964594375.1). Taxonomy (GTDB): domain Bacteria; phylum Aerophobota; class Aerophobia; order Aerophobales; family AE-B3A; genus AE-B3A. The sequence continues at coordinate 18,479 of CAZQMG010000011.1, forward strand.
TGAGCTAAAAGAGGGAAAAGGATTAGGAAAAGTAAAATTCATAACTCCAGTCAAAGAAAACCCACTATTTTCTGGCGGAAGGGATTTAAAAAAGGCTACTTCTGTAGATATACAAGAATTTGAGCACCGACAGGAAATAGAAAAAAAGGCTTACCAAGTAGCCCTGGAAAAGATTTCTTTTCGCAAACTTCCCATAAAGCTAATAGTCACCAGGTATCCTGTGGAAAGTAGGCGTATCACCTTTTATTACACAGCCAAACAAAGAGTGGATTTTAGAGTTTTGGTTAAGGACCTGGCCGCTGTTTTTAAACTACGAATTCAGATGCAGCAAGTGGGAGTAAGGGACGAGCCTCAACTCCTCCGCAGTTGTGGGATTTGCGGAAGAACGGTATGTTGTGCCCTATTCTTGGCTAAAAGAAAAGAAAAGTTGAACTCAGTAAGTCTAGAAGCAGCACGGGTGCAAAATCTACCTCTGTCTTCCTCCAAAATATCAGGTGTATGCGGAAGACTACGTTGCTGTTTGAATTTTGAATATTCCACCTATTCCGCCTTGAAAAAAAAATTCCCTCAAATAGGTCAGACCATTCAATGGCAAAATGAGAAGGTAAGGGTAGTGGGCAGAAACCTCTTAAAAGGAACAGTAGTAGTAGAAACGGAAAAAGGCATAAGAAAATCATTGCAGAATAAAGATTTAGCCAAAAAGGAATGAAAGCTTTAGGTCTATTCTCGGGAGGTCTGGATAGTAGTCTGGCTGCCAAAATTATCCAAAAACAGGGAATTGATGTAGAAGGAGTATGTTTTATCTCTCCTTTTTTCAATGCGAAAAAAGCAGAAATAGCTGCTCATAACCTTAGAATACCCCTTCATATTATAGATATAAGCACCGATTTGATTGTTCTTCTACAATCTCCTCTCTATGGTTTTGGAAAGGGAGCTAATCCTTGTATTGATTGCCACATTCTTATGGTAAAAAAGGCTGGCTCTCTTACAAAAAAAATAGACGCATCCTTCCTTATTAGCGGTGAAATCCTGGGACAAAGGCCAAAATCTCAAAATAGATGGGCGCTAGATATAGTAGAAGAGAAATCAGGTTGGAAGGACTATCTCCTTCGTCCCCTCACTGCTAAGAATCTACCCCCTACTTTACCAGAGAGAGAAGGCTGGGTGAAGAGAGAAAATCTTCTTGGCATTAAAGGGCGCACTCGTCGTATCCAGTTAGAAATGGCCAGGTCATTAGAAATTAAAAGCTTTCCGACTCCAGCGGGAGGGTGCTTACTTACTGACCCTATCTTCTCTAAAAAAATTAAACATTTATTAGGGGGAGGCAAATTAAGTCTTAATGAAATCGAACTACTAAAACTCGGAAGACATTTTTTGTTAAAAAAAGGAGCGAAGCTGATTGTAGGAAGAAATAAAATAGAGAATACAATGATTCTTCAATTAGCCATAGAAGGCGATATATGTCTGCAGGTAGTTGATTACCCTGGCCCGATTGGACTTTTGAGAAAAATGAACAACGATGATGAAATTATTTTCCTGGCAGCCTCTATAACTGCTCGTTATAGTGATGCTCCCCATGCCAGGACAAAAGTGGAGTATTTTAAACTACCCCTAAAAGAGAAACGATACATTAAAGTAATTCCTGTAGAAGATGAGAAACTAGAAACCTTAAGAATCGGTGATAGATAATGAGTTTTTATATTTTTGATTTAGATGGAGTAATCTATATCGAGGAAACCTTGCTATCTGGAGTAAAAGAAACTCTGACCTTTCTCAGACAAAGAGGAGATGAAGTATCTTTCTTGAGTAATAATTCTACTCTTAACAGAGATGGTTTTGTAAAAAAACTTGACCGAATGGGCATTAGAGTTAGTTCGGAAGAGATTTTTTCTTCTTCTTATCTGGCAGCAATCTACCTCAGCAAAAATAAGCATAAGAGAGAAAATAGAGTCTTCCCAATTGGGGAGGCAGGATTGTTCCAGGAACTTAAGAAGGCAGGAATCAATATCACTTCAAGAATAGAAGAAATAGACTATGTGGTAGTAGGAATGGACAGAAAGTTTAATTTTAAAAAACTCCTCTTAGCTCATAGGGCAATCTTGAAAGGAGCTAAATTCATAGCTACCAATAAAGATGCAACTTATCCTGTTGAAAAAGGAACTGTTCCTGGCGCTGGAGCCATAGTCAAAGCTCTCGAAGCCTCTACACATAAAAAGGCTTTACTCTTAGGGAAACCTCACTCATTTGGACTTAAGATAATTATGAAAAGTAAAGGATATCAACCCAAGGATACCATTTTAGTGGGCGATCGGCTGGAGACAGATATCCTGGCAGGAAAAAAACTGGGAATTACTACCATCCTGGTTCTATCAGGAATTACCAACCAGGAGATGTTGCAAAAAGCTCCTCCTTCCCATCTGCCTGATTATGTAATTCACTCCTTGTCCGAGCTTTCTTCCTTAAAAACAGTTCATTGTTCATTATTAAGAAGGAAGGATTGAGGTGCGGGACCACGAGCAATAAGCAGCTAGCGACGAGCAACGAGTCAATAGCGGATAGAGAAGCTGGTAAATTCTCCTTTATAATCCTCCCACTTAACCTCCACGTCTTCTATTATGGCAGCCGGCGGTCCTTCATAGCACCAACCAATCATCTTTTGGACAGCCTTTTCTTCTCCCTCAAAAAGAGCCTCTACCCTACCATCCCATCTATTTTTCACCCAGCCCACTATACCTAACCTGTAAGCCTGGCTGCGAGTCTCAGCTCGAAAAAAGACCCCCTGCACTCTCCCCTTAATCAAAACATGAGCTCTTAGCTTACCCATCTTTAATTCAAAACTCCCTTTTTATGAAATTATCTCAGGATAATTTCTCTCTGTCCCTTGATTCCTTAAATTGCTTCATGAATATCCTAATACAATTTAATCAAAAATCAACCGTGCTTGACTCAAAATGATTAAACTATATAATTGAGAAACAGTGGAGGAAATAAATATGATCCCGTTAGGGTTAATAATTGTCTGCGTTGTGATTTTGCTTTTTTATCTTAAAACAAAACCAAAAAAAGAGCGTCCGCTAAGTGAGATAGATGCCAAGGTCGAATCCTATCGAAAAGAAACAATGAGATTCTTGAAAGAGATGAAGCAAGGAAGAAGTCAGACGAAGATAAGAAGATTACAGATAGAAACAGAAAGATTCAAAAAAGCCGAGCAACTTGATATAATTCTGGAAAAAGCAGAACAGGAAAGGAACGCGAAAAAGGCAATTGACTACTATCTGGAGGCGTTCTCTTTCATCAACAAAAATAATTTTGAATTAGAGAGAAAAAGTGAAATCGAGGACAAGATAAAAGCTCTCCAGGAAAGAATAGAACCTAGCATCTCCTCCCAAAAAAGATAAAATATCCATCCTTTTCAACATAATTAGGACACAGATTTTCGCAGATTTATGTCCAAAAAGAAAATTCCTATACTACCAGGTTATTTTTAGAATTATTTCTCTTTTTGAGTTCATCACGAACCATCTTAAGATCTTCCAAAAAGCCTCCCTCCCATCCAGGTTTATAAATGCAAGCGGCGGGATGAAAGATGGGAATGACGGAAGTACTCTCTTTATACCATTGAATCTTCCCTCTGATACGGGTAATGCCCTGGCTGGTGTTCAAAAGCAGTTGGCTGGCAAAATTACCCATAGTACATATGAGCTTGGGCTTGATGATTTCTATCTGACGTTCTAGGTAAGGAAAACAAACCTTAATCTCCTCCGGCTGAGGATTCCTGTTACCGGGGGGTCGACATTTAAGAATATTGGCAATATAAACATCCGCACGGGATAATCCAACTCGCCCCAAAGCTTCTGTGAGAAGCCTGCCGGCTGCTCCCACAAAAGGCTTGCCTTGAAGGTCTTCCTCTCTTCCAGGTGCCTCTCCTATTAGCATTAATTCTGCATCAGGATTACCCGCACCAAAGACCAGATTATTTCGTAATTTATGAAGAGAACATTTCTGACAATTCTCGATGGAATGGTAGAGATTTCCTAGAAGTACCTGCGAATTTTCTTCTCCTCTATTACTCCCTTGCTTTTTGTATCTCTGGTTCTTCCCTGTCTTTATCTTTCTCTTTAGATATGAACGAAACAAACCAATAATTTCTAAGTAATCTTGATAGAGGCTTTCTCTTCCCTTTTCTATCATTTCCTTTTATTTGTTATTCTATAGTAGGTTTGAGGGCCACCTTAAAGGCAGCCCTCAAATTAAAACCTATTCAATCTTAAGCTCTCTCTTCTTTTTCTTTTCTTCCTCAGTTTTGGGTAGGGTAATCTCCAGAACTCCATCTTTGTATTTTGCCTTAGCTTGCTCGGATTTTACCCTTTCAGGAAGAGAAAAGCTTCTCTGCCAGGCTCCGTATGTACGCTCGCAACAGTAGTAATTTTCCTCTTTTTCCTCTTTCTTTCTTTCCACCTCTGCCGAGATATCTACTCTATCTTCCGTTACGTTAACCTTGATGTTATCCTTGGCTACACCAGGAATCTCGGCTCTTATCACCAGCGCATCTTTTTTATCTATCAAATCCGCCGTGGCAACTGCCGTAAACTCTTTCTCTCTTTCTGCCGGAACTTTTGCCCTTTCAGGTGCAGGCAGTTGTCTTCCACCCTTTACTCTTCCTGTCCAAAACTCATCGAACATTCTACCGATATCTCTTTCCATACTATACAAATCACGAAATGGATCCCATAGAACCATTTCTCTCACCTCCTTAAAGGTTTCTTCTACTCAAATTGAGAGATAATTTCACATATCTCCTCTAGAGCAGAAGAAATATTCTTATTCGATAGAGAATAGTAACTGTACACTGCTTCTCTCCGCTTTTTTATCCATCCTTGATATCTAAGTAAAGTAAGATGTTGAGAAATATTAGACTGACTGGCCCCGATTCTTTGGCAAAGTTCGCTTACGCATACACTCCTTCCCTTAAGTTCCTCCAGAATCCTTATTCTTACCGGATGGGTAAGGACTTTCAAGCACTCCGCCAATTCCTCTAAATTTTCTCGACTCAACATAATCTTATTCCTTTACTTTAGAATATTCTAATATTATTATATACGAATTTTATTTATTGTCAACCCCCCTAAAAAGACATTTTCTTGACGCTCTCCATTATTATTATATAATTACAATCAGATTAGCGCGGGGCGTAGCGCAGCCTGGTTAGCGCGCTTGCTTTGGGAGCAAGAGGTCGTGAGTTCAAATCTCACCGCCCCGACCAGATGATACATTGCAATTTTCCTGAAATACCAGAATCTCAAAAATTCTAT
>CAZQMG010000012.1:0-23168 GCA_964594375.1 uncultured Clostridia bacterium
TAGTTTCATTTTTTTCTTAAGGGGCTATCTGCTCTACCATGTTTTCAAAGAACATCTATATTATATCATATAAATTTTATTTGTCAAGGGAACCAAGTAATTAATTCTTTACCCTGAGGATGTAATCCATATTTATTATAAACAAAAAAAAATTCCTGTCAAGGAAACTGAGACAACACCCAAAGGGAGCGCAGTTTGAGCTTTTAGTTTAGCGAGGAAGTAGGAAGTATTTTGTATAAGGTGATTTATCCTATACGCTATACGCTACCCGCTATACACTAGAATTTGTCCTAAGGTATTTCTTGCTCTAAACTACCATTTTTGGTATAATGCTATCAAGAAAAATATTCATATAAGGGCATTGGATGAAATGTCAAGGAGATCACTTATGAGTAAGAGTATCAATGTGGGTATGATAGGATATAAGTTTATGGGTAAGGCTCACAGTCATGCTTATCGAGATGTGGCTATGTTCTTTGAAACTGAAACGATACCGGCAATGAAAGTCATCTGTGGAAGAACGGAGCAGGCTCTTGCTGAAGCAGCAAAGAGGTTTGGCTGGAAAAGCTATGAAACCTCCTGGGAAAAACTTGTTCAAAGAGATGATATTGACCTCATAGACATAAATACCCCTAATAACATCCACCGAGATATCGCCGTAGCAGCGGCGAAAGCTGGTAAGGCTATTATTTGCGAAAAACCACTGGCAAAAAACCTGAGCGAGGCTGAGGAAATGCTAAATGAGGTAGAAAAAGCCGGAGTAAAACATATGATTTGCTTTAACTATAGGAAGGTCCCAGCTTTGGCTCTGGCAAGAGAACTTATTCAGAATAACGAGCTAGGAAAAATATATCACTTTCGAGCTCAATACTTGCAAGATTGGATCACTGATCCTCAGTTTCCTTTAGTATGGCGACTAAAAAAGGAATTGTCCGGGACCGGGGCTAACGGAGACTTGAATTCTCATGTTATAGATTTAGCACGATTTCTGGTAGGAGAAATCTCCCAGGTAATAGGAATGCAGGAGACATTTATTACCCAGAGACCGGAGCTTAAAATAGGCAAAGAACTAACCACTGATTTAACTGCTCAATCCAAAAAAGAGATGGGAGAGGTGACTGTGGATGATGCTACTTTGTTTTTGGCTAGATTCACCAACGGGGCCCTGGGCTCATTTGAGGCCACTCGATTTGCCAATGGTCGTCGCAATGGTCTAAGGTTAGAGATAAACGGAAGTAAGGGAAGTCTAATGTTTGAACAGGAAAATATGAACGAACTCTGGCTTTATTCTTGCCAGGACCCTAAAGGAATACAAGGATTCAAAAGAATCCAGGTAAACGAAGCCGAACACCCCTACATTAATGCCTGGTGGCCTCCCGGACACATCATCGGCTATGAACACACCTTTGTGCATGTAGTATATGATTTTTTAAAGGCTATTGATGAAAATAAGATGCCCTCACCCAATTTTAGAGATGGAGTTGAGTGTCAGAAGGTCTTGGAAGCAGTGGAAAAGTCAGCCAAAGAGGAAAGATGGATGAAGATATAATGTAATCTAAAGAATGGAAAAACTGCGTCAGATACAGATTGAAGAGATAATAGAAGGAGGGAGCAGAAAAACAAATGGAAGAAAGAATTGATGTTGTCTGTATGGGTATTCTGGTAGCAGATATTCTCACCAGCCCTATTGACAGAATACCTAAACCAGGTCAACTGGCATCGGCTGATGAAATTTTCCTTTCTGGCGGTGGCCATGCGCATAATACACCTATATCTTTAGCCAGACTGGGAACGAAAGTCGCCGTTATGGGAAAGGTAGGAAATGACCCTTTTGGCGATTTTCTTATAGAAGACTTGAAAAAAGAAGGAGTAGATACTTCAAAAATCGTCATATCCAATAAATATGGAACCTCCAAAACAATGGTTATCCTCACGTCTGGTAAAGATAGAAGATTTATCTATACGGCAGGTGCCAATGCTGACTTTGGTATAGAAGATATTGATTATGAGTATCTCAAGCAGGCAAAAGTTCTTTATGTAGGAGGATATGGTGTTCTTCCCAAATTAGATGAGGATTCTCTGGTGGAAGTTTTAAAATTCGCCAAAGAGAATGATATTATTACCCTGCTAGATGTGGTAATTCCTCATACAGAGTCTAACTGGATAAACAAGTGTAAAAAAGCACTTAAGTTCACTGATTTTTTTCTCCCCAATAATGACGAGGCAAAAATAATCACCGGCCAGACTGAGCCTGAAGAACAGGCAAAACAACTCCTTAAATATAATCCTGAGATAACGGTAATTATTACTATGGGAGGAAACGGCTCACTGGTAAGAACCAAAGATAAGATTATCCGAGCCTCGAGTTACAAAATTGAAGTTGTAGACGCAACGGGAGGGGGAGATGCATTTTCTGCCGGCCTTATCTTTGGTTTGATGAATAACTGGAGTTTAACTGATACACTAAAACTTGCCAGCGCTATGGGAGCATCTGCAGTAAGAAAGATAGGTACTACCCCTGGTGTATTTACCAGAGAAGAGGCGACAAGCTTCATTCAGAATAACGAAATAAAGATAAGCTCCTTTTCTGCAGCGGAGAGTTAAGAAAGATAGCGTATGGCGTATAGTGAAAAATAAAGAGCACAAAAAGGTATCGTATTACGCAATACGAAATACGATTCACGGGTTTTTATGGATTTATCACTATCTTCATCCCCTTTTTACTTTCAGCAAGAGCGAATCCTTCTTCTAATCTTTCCAGAGGCAAGCGATGAGTAACCAGCTCCTTTATCCTTACCTTTTCTTGAGAGATAAGACTGAGGGCAAGCTCATTATGATAGGGAGCTGACCCATGTGTCCCCACCACATAGAACTCTCCGTAATGGATTAGATTAGAGTTGAATTTTATAAAGGGATTGTCTAAGGGTAGTCCCCCAAAAAAGTTAATTATACCACGCGGAGCAACCATAGAAAGAGATTCTTCCTGAGCTTTTCCGCTAGGGCAGGAAACGATTATCCTATCTGCTCCTCTCCCCTCTGTCTCCTCTTTTATCCTCTGGATAGCATTCTCTGAAGAGGGATTAATCACTACATCTGGGAAAGCGAATTTTTTAGCAAAGTCTATTCTCTCTCTAGATAATTCTACTAGTATAGTCCTGGAGGCTCCCTTTGCCTTAGCTAACTGTAGATGAATACATCCTAAGGGACCGGCTCCTACCACTACTACCGTATTTCCCAAGCCGATCTGGGAAAGCTGTTGTCCATTTATAGCACAGGCGAGAGGCTCAGCCAGAGCTGCTTCTTCAAAAGAAAGTTCAGAAGGAATAGTATTTACACATCCATTGCGGACTGCATCCTCAGGGACTACCATAAACTCGGCAAATCCTCCATCATAATGATAACCTATGGCAGTAAGATTAACGCACATACTCTGCATCCCTCGCCGACAATAGTAACATCTCCCGCAGGGAATAGCTGGCGCAATTGCCACTTTCTCTCCCAGCTTATGACCTTCTACTCTTTTGCCTATCTCAACAACTTCTCCTGAAAGTTCATGACCGGTAATTCTGGGAAATCTCATATGTTTATGACCGTGGTGATAGACTCTTATATCTGTACCACATATACTACAAGCCTTAACTTTTATAAGTATTTCCTGGGGAGAAGGAGTGGGGCGAGAAATGTCTTCCATCTCCAGGTTTTCAATTCCCTTTAAAACAGCCGCTTTCATTGTCTAGCTCCTTTAAATTTTTCTTTATTAAAATGGCTAAGTTCTCTTCCAATGCTCCCTGTTCCAAACTGAATAGCTCTCTTCATAAGTAAGTTCTTTCTTCGAGAATAGTGAATTCTTACGCCTCTGTCAACCGTAGGGAAAGAATTTTGACAAAGAACTCCTCTCTATTATATTTAATATGTCTGCTGTACAGTTTTGCTGTAAGGAAACAGAATGAAAAAAAAATTAGCAAAGCGGATAGCTCTTATACTTCTTTTCTTTGCCATCGCCTGCATGGAACTGGGAGCTCACCCTTTTAAAATAGGAGAAAAGCTAACTTATACGGTAAAGCTCTTTCTTTTTCCTGTAGGAGAACAAATACTAGAGGTAAAAGAGATAGCTCAGATAAATGGACAACTCACCTATCACCTTTGCTCAAGAGTAAAAACCTCGGGTTGGGCTGATTTACTCCTTTCTTATAATCATAGATTGGAGAGTTTTGTTGATGTTGACACACTCTATCCTTGTCAAATAAAGAGTTATGCCCAGGAGGAGAATTCTCCTCCAAAAGATATAATTGTTCAGATAGATCAAAAGAAAGGCGTAGCTTCTATGGAAGACCGAGCCATCGAGAAAAAGTGGGAGACAAAACTTTCAGACACCACTCTAGACATAACATCTTTAATCTACTGGCTGCGGAATCAGGAACTCGAGGTAGGACAAATATTTTCCTTTCTTCTACTGGAAGATAGCAGCCTGCGGCCTATAAAGATTGAGGTAGTTAAGAAGGAAAAGGTGGAAAATCATCTAGCTTTTTTATGCTCAGAAGTAGGCTCAGATAAGATAAAAATATGGTTTTCAGCCGATAAAAATCGTCTACCTCTCAAAATCGAGACAGACATCACCATTGGAACACTAACCTCCAAACTCGTCAAGATAGAGGACAGTCAGTAGAGCTTACCCTTCAAACCAAAATAAAGCTTTTCCGCAGAAGGTTTATAATCTTTCCAGAGGTAGTAATTATTATTTAACAAGAACTCAATAAAGAACTCTAAATTTTCACCTATCATTCTGGAGATTTCAAATCTCTGCTTCCAGCCACTAGGTATCTCATCATCTATGTTTTCCTCATAATATCTTTCATCTACAAACTCAGCTTCTATATTAATCTTCCAGCCACCTGTACTCCATATTAACCAGATATCAACCATATTTTGAGGATAATGAGGAATTACTTTCCCAGGATCATCAAGATTTTCAAGATTTTCTGCTTTTTGGTAGGTATAGGAAATCCCCTGTTCAAAAGTCTCACTCACATGAAGCAGTAAATCTAGCTTTGCTCCCCAGGAGCTCATATTACGGATTTCTGGCCTAGCTAGGGAATTCGCACTATCCCAATTCCAGATGATATCCTCTCCTCTATTGTAGAATCCTCCTAAAGATAAATCTGCAATAGAAGAAAGCTCATATTTCAACTGAGCTTCATAGTTCCAAAGCTTTACCATTCTATCCAGCTCTTCGTTCACATCTATGTAATCTCGAGAAAGATATAAATCATCAAATTCAGGAAGGTAGAATTTTTTTTCAGCTTCTATCTGGAACTGGAGTTTAGGGTTAAACTGCTCGGTCAGCTTCAAATGAGGAAGGACTTCACTAGTTACACCCTCTATTTTCTTGATACCCACTTCCAGACCTGCACTTAGGCCTTTTATCCTCTTAAAAACTATAGTCTCATCCTTTATCCAAAGGTGAAATTGGCTCTTATCTGCATAAGAGCTATTCTCAGCTCTAATTCCTACATTAAGAGGAACCTGTGGAATCTCCAACTCTAATTGAGCTCCAGGATTAAAATCTGGCTTATAACCTTCCACTTCTGTATTCTCCGCCCAACCAGTAACCTTGAAAATGTTATCTCCCTGAAGCTTAAAGGTCAGCTCTCCTGCCAGGCCAACTTTATCTTTTTTTCTCTTTTTTTCCTCCGGAAGATCCATTTTACTCTGGTATCCATTGATACTAAAAAGTGCATTTTTATTCTCGCCAAAATCCCAGATAAACCTGGTATTTAACCAATCCTCGTCCTTGGCCAGAAAAGGACCGTCTTTTTTATAGGTGGTCCACTGAGGAGCAGAATACCTCCCCAGGGAAAGAAAATGTATCATCTTATCTTTTTTTCTCCCATAATCTAAGCGATAGCTAAAATTATCGTAGGCAGCCAGGGAAGAGGAGATATAAAGATAGGGAAGAGGAGATTCCTCTTTCGAAAGAGGACGATAAGCTCTCTCTCTTGGAGGAAACTGAACAAATGCTTCTGTTAGAGACTTTTCTCCCCGTATGGGCATAAAGGAAAGAGCTTTAACTCTAGTTGTTATATATCTGGCTGGAGTGTAGCTGACAGAAAGTCGAGATAGACGAGGCTCCAAGAGAACAATAGGAGAAATTTCTTTTCTTTCCTCTATAAACCCCTCCGCAAACCCCTCCGCAGAAAGAAGTCTCTCTTTTACTCTCTCTTCCACCCTTCTTTCTAACCCAGGGAAGGAGAGGGAATGGGAATAAGTCTTCTTACCCAAAGTAACTTGAAGAAAATAGTCAATCATACTCTTTTCTCCCCGAATGGGCATAAAAGAAAGAGTTCTGGTTCTCATCACTTCTAGATAAGACCTATCTGTTCCTTTAACTACAACAATAGGCAGTTCGGTAGGAAGAGGTTTTTCCTTTGCCGGCTCTTCTGCACCTACCAAGTTTGATAAAGATAAAAAAAACAAAGCTACTAATACAAAAACCATCCTTTTAACCATTTTCCTCTCCTTATCACCCTTTTATTCTCCTAGCTCTTTCAATCTCTTTTTTGCCTCATTTATCCACTTTTCCGCAAGGGATTCTTCCGCAAGAACCTTTTCATATTCCTTTCTCGCTTCTTCTCTTTGACCTTTAGCAAAATAAGATAACCCTATCTGTAAGCGAGCCTTAATTCTCCACTCCTTATATTGAGGATAGACAAGAGGCACTCTCAGGTACTCCACTAATGCCTTATCATAATCTTTTTCGTTAAACCAGCAATTTCCTATACCGAACTGGGCTTCCACAGCTAGAGCGTCCTTTTCACTATTTTGCACCACCCAGGAGTAGTGCTCGCGTCCCTGAAAAAACTTATCCCTAATGAAGAGAGAGTTAGCCAGTTTTAAGTGGGCCTCGGCAATTAGACTACTAGCACGGAAACTGCTAATGAATTCCTGCAGAGCTTTTCCTTCCTCTTCCCAGTTCTGGAGATTTTCCCAGCAAAGAGCAGTCTGATAAAGTGAGTATTCCAGAATATCTTTCTCCTTGGCCAGGGTAAGGGCTTTGTCGTAGGATTCAATTGCCTCCTTGAATTTTTTCTGTTTAAAGAGAGATTCTCCCCATCTATAATATACCTCTCCCCTTAAAGGATCATCGCTACGGGAAAACTGTATAAATTTAGAATAGGCTGCTCCCGCTTGACGAAAATTATCCAATTTATAAAAAGACCAGCCCTGCCAGTAATAGGCATCAAGTAAATAGGAACTCCGGGGAAAGTTGTTAATCAGATTTTCTAATTCAAGCGCAGCCTGAGTATAATCCTCTTTTTTTATAAAGTAACTGGCTATTTTCCATTGAGCAAAATCCGCTCTTTCAAAACCAGCAAAGTCCCTGGCTATTGTTCGGAAAACAGAAAAAGACTCATCGTCATCTCCCAGTTGCTCATAGCATTCCCCTATTCTAAGTAGAGCCGCCGGAATAAGGTTACTCCCTGGATACTTCTCTGCCAAAGTTTGAAAAGTTCTTAGAGCCTCTTCATATTTTTCCTGGTTATACTGGCAATTCCCCAAAAGAGAGTAAGCGCTAATAATCAACTCTCTTTCCTCGGGGTAATTTAAGATTACCTTCTGAGAAGCAAACTCTCCCTCTGCAAATTTCTCCTGATGGAAATAAGTCCAACTTATGGCATATTGGGCATAAGCAGCCATAGGATCATCTGGATAGAGATTAAGAAATTTCTCATAACCCATCCTTGCTTCGGTGTATTTCCCTAATTTAAAGTAAGAACCGGCTATTTGATATAGAGAGGTGGGAACAAGACGGGAAGAAGGAAAACTCTCCTCTATTTTCGAATAGATTTTAATCGCCTCTTCAAAATCTTTTAAATTGAAAAGAGAATTTCCTGCCCCCAAGAGAGAGTCATCTATCCATTTACTTTCAGGATAACTCCGAATTACTTTGTTAAACGCCTCATTTGCCTCTGTGAATCTTTTTTGCTCAAAGTAACACCAACCAATCTCGTATTGAGCATGAGATGCCAGGGAAGCCTGAGGATAATTGGCAATTACTCTCTGAAAATTCTCCCGCGCTTCTTCATACCTGGAAAGATCAAGATAGCATTCTCCTGCCTGAAAGGTAGCATCGCGGACATTTTCAGAAAAAGGGAACCTCTCAATAAACTGGTCGAAATAATCTGCCGCGGATTCAGATTTCTCCTCGCTAAGATAGGTATAGGCAGTTCCATACAAGCAATCCTCAATAAATTCGCTCTGAGGATACTCATTTACTACTACAAGATAGCTCTCCCTGGCTTGAAAAAACTTCTTTTGAGAGTACAGACTATCTCCCAAGCGGTTCTGAAACTCAGCAAGGTGGGATGATTGAGGGAAAGACTTGATGAGGTCTTGGAAAACCTTTGCTGCTTCCGCATAGTTCTCCTCCTTAAAGTAAGTGTAGGCAATCCCGCTCTGCGAAGCTTCCCAGTCTGATTCCTCATCAGGATCGGCTAGAGCCTTGCTGTAAGCATTCCTGGCTTCCTGGTACTTGCCTATAGAATAAAGAGCCTCACCTTGTCGGAAATTGGCTTCTACCTTGCCAAAATCATCAGCTGCTTCTTGGTATCTACCTTTCTCAAAATAGGAAAATCCTCGTGCCAGCAGTGCTTCAGATAGATGCTCTGAAAGAGGATAGTTAGAAATAAAATTAGAGTATTCTCTTATCGCCTCACCATATTCTCTTTCCCAATAAAGGATTGTGGCTATATCATACTGAACTTCAGAGATTTTCTCGAAATTGGGGAACTCAACCCTTAATCTCTTCAGGGCCTGCAGAGCTTCTGGGTATTTCTTTAATTCCAATAGGGTGTATCCCAATGAATATAGAGAAGAAGAGAGAAATTCACTCTGAGGATAGTCCTTAATTAACCTCTCATAAGAAGAAGCAGCTTTCTCATAATTACCTAGATTATAATAGCATTCTCCTGATTGATAGAGACTATCGCCAATTAACTGGCTATCAGGATATTCATCCAGTAGCAGATGGAAAGCAGAGGCAGCTTTTTCATATTCTTTCTGGTAGTAAAGACCTGTCCCTATGAAGTATTGAGCCTTATCACAATTCTTATTTTCCGGGAAGTCCTCAATGAATTTCTGGAATTGAAATACAGCCAAACCATATTTTCCCTCTTCAAACAGCCCTTGAGCAAAAATAAATTCCTTATAGGCATCTCTCTCAGCTCCCTGAACCGAAAAGAGAAAGACAAAACTGAGAAAAACTAATCCTATTCCTGCCGCCCATTTTCTCCTCATATTCTATCCTCCTTATCAAAATTATATAGCTTATTGTATAAAAGAAAACTTCTTTGTCAAACGACGCAACATGTCACCGTGTCAATTGACAAGGAGGGATTATCTTATAAGATGGCATTGATGGTTTTTGGCAGTTATAAAGCACTTTAAAGCTGTGTCCCGTTGCTCGTGACGTGTAAGCAGTTAATTGGTGAGTAGTCAGTTAATCAATGTGGAAAAAGTAGCCGTCCTTTTTGAAACACGACATACGATATACTATATACGATATACGGATTCAAAATGACTAATTTTGTTCACCTTCATACCCACAGCGATTATAGCCTTCTCGATGGAGCCTGCTCCATCTCCCAATTAATCAATAAGGCCTACGAGCTTGATATGCCTGCTCTGGCTCTTACTGACCATGGCAACTTATTTGGAGCTATAGATTTTTATCAGAAAGCAAGAAAAAGAAAGCTCAAACCCCTAATTGGCTGTGAGGTATATGTAGCTCCCACTTCCCGATTCAAGAAAAAAAAGATAGGAGGTCAACCTACCGCCTATCACCTTACTCTCCTAGCAAAAAACAAAAAAGGATATGAAAACCTGATGGAATTAGTAACAGAGGGCTATCTGGAGGGATTTTATTACCACCCCCGAATAGACAAGGAGCTTCTCTCCCAAAAGGGGGAAGGATTAATTGCACTCTCCGGCTGCGCCAAAGGCGAAATTCCTTTCCTACTTTCTCAAAATAAAGTGGATAAAGCAAAAGAGATTTGCCAATTTTACAAGAATTTGTATGGAGAAGATTTTTATCTGGAGGTTCAGGATGTAGGCCTGGAATTTCAAAAAAAGATCAATTCTTCGCTAGCAAACCTATCCCAGGAGCTCTCCATACCCCTGGTAGCTACCAATGATGTTCACTACTTGAACAAAGAAGACGCACAAGCCCAAGATGTTCTTTTATGTATCCAGACAGGAAAGACGCTGGATGATACTAATCGGCTGAAATTTAGCTCCTCCGAACTCTATTTTCGTTCTTCAGAGGAGATGGAGAAAACCTTTTCCCACCTCCCTCAAGCAATCTCTAATGCCGCACTGATTAGTGAAAAATGTAACCTTGAGCTAGAGCTGGGGAAAATACACCTTCCTGTCTATAGGGCCCCTGATGGACATAACTTAGATGAATACTTAAGAAAACTCTGCCAAGAAAGACTGCCTCATTGCTACCCTACTGCTTCAACCTCTGTAGAGCAAAGACTGGAAACGGAGCTAAGCATAATCTCAAAAGCAGGATACACAGGGTACTTTCTTATCGTATGGGATTTCATCAACTATGCCAAGAAAAAGAAAATCCTTATTGGCCCGGGTAGAGGTTCGGTAACCGGAAGTATGGTTGCCTACCTTTTGGGAATAACTAATATCAACCCCCTGGCCTACGGACTTCTCTTTGAGCGGTTTCTCAATCCAGAGAGAACGGCTATGCCTGACATTGACATTGACATCCAGGATGAGAGAAGAAATGAGGTAATTAGTTATGTAAGAGAAAAGTATGGCAAAGAGAACGTAGCCCAGATTATCACCTTTGGAACTATGGCCGCCAGAGCTGCCATAAGGGACGTAGGAAGAGTTTTAGGTATCCCTTACAGCAGGGTAGATCGTATTGCCAAACTCATCCCTTTTAACACAGAACTGAAAATAGCTATAGAGGAGAGCTCGGAACTTAAGGAAATTCTGAAAAAAGATGGCAAGATAAAAACCCTTTTTGAGATTGCTCAGAGGATAGAAGGTTTTATCCGTCATGCTTCAACCCATGCGGCTGGAGTTGTCATTGCTCCAGATAAACTAACCTATTATACTCCTTTATATAGAACTAATAAAAACGAAATTACCACTCAATACGAGATGCATTCTATAGAGGCGATCGGTCTTTTAAAGATGGATTTCTTAGGTTTGAAGACATTAAATGTAATCGGGGACGCTCTAGAGATAATTAAAAAGAATAAGGGAAAAGAAGTTGACCTGGATAGAATTTCCCTGGAAGACAAGAAAGCTTATGAGCTTCTTTCTCAAGCAGAAACATTAGGAGTTTTCCAGGTGGAAAGTCGAGGAATGCAAGACTTAATCAAGAAAATACACCCCGAAAGATTCGAAGACCT
The DNA here is from genome assembly GCA_964594375.1 of uncultured Clostridia bacterium. Classification (GTDB taxonomy): domain Bacteria; phylum Aerophobota; class Aerophobia; order Aerophobales; family AE-B3A; genus AE-B3A. The sequence goes on from CAZQMG010000012.1 coordinate 11,433, forward strand.
CATTGCTGTCCTTGCTTTATACCGCCCTGGACCTCTGCACAGCCGAATGATGGATGATTTTATTGATAGAAAACAGGGGCGTAGCAAAATCGAATATCTCCATCCCAAACTCGAACCCGTTCTAAAAGAGACTTACGGAGTGATTCTTTATCAAGAACAGGTAATGAGAATAGCCAATATTTTAGCTGACTTTAACCTGGGAGAGGCAGATATACTAAGAAGGGCTATGGGTAAGAAAATACCTCAATTGATGGATGAACAAAAAGACAAGTTTATTGAAGGAGCAAAAAAGAAAGGAGTTAGTCCTTCTCTGGCTACACGGATTTTTGAACTAATGGCTTATTTTGCCGGATATGGTTTTAACAAATCACACTCTACTGGCTATGCTCTTATCTCCTATCAAACGGCTTATCTTAAAGCTAACTATCCTTTAGAATTTATGGCTGCTCTTCTCACCTCGGAAATAGAGAACACTGATAAACTTGCCCTCTATATCAATGAATGTAGAAGAATGGATATAAAGATACTTCCTCCTGATATGAATCACTCCCTGGCTAACTTCATGGTAGAGAAAAATAAGCTCCGTTTTGCCCTGGGAGCGATAAAGAATGTAGGTAAAGCCGCTATCTCTTCTATCCTTAGAGTGAGAGAAAAAGAAGGCCACTTCAGCTCTATCTTTGACTTTTACAGACGAGTAAATCCAAAAACAGTAAACAAGCGAATGATAGAGAGTTTGATAAAGAGCGGGGCTTTCGATTGCCTGGAAGGCTCCCGAGCGCAGAACCTGGCAGTAATAGACCAGGCAGCAGAAAAAGCAGCTCAGATACAGCAGGATAGAGAAAGAGGACAGCTCTCTTTCCTGGAGACACTAGAAAAGAAGGAAAGTGGCGCCAGTACGGAAAGATTCCCCACGATAGAAGAGGTCTCTAAAGAAACAAAATTAGCCTGGGAAAAGGAACTTCTGGGCATTTATATCAGTGGGCATCCTCTAGAGAAATATCGAAAGAGAATTAGTCGTTATGCGGCCCATTCCATCAAGGATTTACCTGGGATGAGAGACGAGGAGAAGATAAGGATTGTGGGAATAATAAGTAGTCTTACTTCTAGAAATGATAGAAAAGGAAAGAGGATGGGCTTTTTTACCCTGGAGGATTTAGATTCACAGATAGAAGTGCTGGTATTTTCTGACCTCTATGAAAAAAGAAGCTCTTATATAGAGGAGGGGAAACTCGTTTTAATCAAAGGAAAACTAGATACTGCCAGTGACCCCCCAAAAGTTATTGCGGAGGAAATTATTCTTTTCTCTAAAATCAAGGACATAGCTCATAATCTCCATATTGACATAAAGCAAGAAGAACTAAAGGAAAAAAAATTGCTCAGGTTGAGAGAGCTCCTTTCTTCTCATAAAGGAAAACATGCACTCTATTTACATCTTAATCTCAGCCAGGACGAGAAGATTATTATTCGTTCAAAGACGATGAAAATGGGATTTTCTGATTCTCTGATATCTGAGGTAGAAGACCTTATAGGAACACACTCAGTATGGCTCGGTGAGGACTAAATAACGTAAAACGTAAAGTGAAAAATGCAAAGCCAAAACTTAAAATTTAAAGTCAAAATCTGTTGCTTGTTGCTCGAAAAGAAAGAAAAAAGAGTCTGAGTATCTGGATGCTCGATATTCGTGTCTCCCCTCCCCTCGGGGGAGAGGGAAAGGGTGAGGGGGGAAAGGAATGCAATACGCAATTTTTTTCTCTTTTTTTGTTTTTACTATATGCTACGCTAGATTTTAAGGAACTAAACCATGCAGAACTCAACTGAATATCAGCTTGGATTAAAGGAACTTCCTAAAGAACAAAGACCAAGAGAAAAACTAATCAAATATGGCCCCGATGTCCTTAAGAATGGGGAACTTATGGCTATCATCCTGAACACAGGTTATAGGGAAGAGACAGTAATGGAGCTTTCTCATCGCATCATCAAAGAATACGGCTCCAAAGCCATCGCTCAGGAGAAAAACGTGGGGCGATTAATGGAGAATTTGGGCATTCCTCCTGTAAAGGCTTGCCAGATAGTTGCTTGCTTTGAATTGGGAAGAAGATTCTTTGAAGAAGAACCGGGCAGGTTCCCTACTATTAGAAGTCCAGAGGATGCCTACAGATATCTTGAGGGAATGAAAAAACTTAAGAAAGAGCAATTTCGTGGATTATATCTTAATACAAGAAACAAGATTATTCATGACGAAATCATATCCATTGGGACCCTTACGGCAAATTTAGTGCATCCACGGGAAGTATTCCAACCAGCTATTGAGTATCTAGCCGCAGGTATAATTATTGCTCATAATCATCCTTCCGGGGACCCTAGCCCTAGTAAAGATGACCTGGCAGTAACCAGACAGATGGTAGAAGTAGGAAAAACAATGGCTATCGAGGTTCTTGACCACATTATCATCGGCAATGAAAGATATGTTAGTCTGAAAGATAAAGGGCTTATGTAGCTTCATTCAAATAACAGGAAGGAGTTCAAGTGATGGAGAAGATAGAAGTAGGATACATGGATTGCCTAAAAGAAACTTTTACAACTATGGGCAGAAGTGGTCTTTTGTTGGTTTCCATTAGCCAGCAAGAAAAACCTAATGTTATGACCATTGGTTGGGGAACTGTTGGTATTGTCTGGGCCAAACCTATGTTTATTGTTCTGGTTCGTCCTTCTCGTTTTACTTATGGTCTCATTGAAGAGACAGGGGACTTTACGGTAAATGTTCCTCCCGTGGAAATGAGCGAGAAAGTCTCTTTTTGTGGTACCGTTTCTGGACGAGAGCATGATAAATTCGTCGAGCAAAAGCTTACCACTATTCCAGCAAAGAAGGTAAAATCACCCTTGATTGAGGAGTGCCTTATTCACTATGAGTGTAGAGTGGTGCACAAAAATGATGTCCTTCCTCCTGAGTTAGCTTCAGATATTCCTCCTGCCTTCTATCCCCAGGGAGATTATCATCGTGTTTTCTATGGTGAGATTATGCGAGTATGCGCTGCCAGAGATATAAAAAAGCATGAGTAAACAATTAGAACAAGCTGGTTTGGTGACATTCGAGGATGAAGTAAAAAGAGATTACCGCTGGAACTTCACTGTTAATCTCCTGGATTGGATTTTCTTCTCCATAGGAATGAGCTTCGCTTCGCTCAATACAGTGCTACCCGCTTTTGCCCGCCATCTTACCTCCTCCAATTTCCTCATTGGTCTCATTCCTTGCCTTAGTACCCTGGGTTGGCTTCTTCCTCAAATTCTAATAGCCAATTTCACCCAAAAATTAAAAAGAAAGAAAGATCTGATTATTTTTACTGGACTGGGAGAAAGGATTCCCTGGTTCTTTTTATTCCTGGCAGTAATGCTTCTTTCTTCTTCCTCTCCTTCTCTTTTACTAACTGCTTTCCTTATTCTCTATGCACTATTCTGTTTCTCAGGAGGAATGGGAGGTCCTGCCTGGCAAGATATGCTGGCTAAAGTAATACCTCTAAGAAAGCGGGGTCGTTTCTTTGGTTGGAGCAACTTCCTGGCTGGTGGAGTGAGCATTTTTGGTGCCTTTTTGTCCATCTATTTATTGAAGAGTTTTCCTTTCCCCAAGAATTTTGCCCTCTGCTTTCTATTTGCCTTCTTTGCTACTTCTATCTCCTACATATCTTTTATCTTGATAAGGGAACCTGTCTATCCTGTAAAGAACAAAGAATCCAGCTTCGGGGAGTATTTCCTTGGACTCCCCTCTTTGCTTAAGAAAGACAAGAATTTCTTCTCTTTTCTCATCGCCAGTATCTTTCTGAGTTGCGGAGCAATGGCTACCGCCTTCTTTGCTGTTCATGCTATGAATAAATTGACTCTTCCTGATAGCCAGATAGGGATTTTCACTCTTTTATTACTTACTGGACAGACCATTAGTTCTATCTTATGGGGCTACCTGGGAGATAAAAAGGGATATAAACTTATCATGGAATTGGGAATTCTGGTTACCATCCTCGCTATCCTACTTGCCATCTTTTCTTCTTCTATTTATCTATTCTATGGGGTATTTTTTATCTTTGGCTGGGCTTTTAGTGCATATTTTATCTCCAGTATGGGAGTTGTTCTGGAATTCTCCACTCCTGAAATGAGACCAACCTATATCGCCCTGACTAATACGGTTAAAGCACCTTTTATGAGTCTTTCTCCTCTCTTAGGAGGATTCCTTGCTGACAGAATCGGTTTCCCTTTTGTCTTTACTATTACTATATTTATCCTTCTAGGGGGAATTTTGTACCTGGCTCTTCTCGTTAAAGAACCCAGACACCTCCCTGCCCACCTTCCTGGTAGATATGTGGCAAAAAAACGCCTCTAGGAGGCTGGTGATAAAGTAGAGGTTTCATTTATGAAACACGCTCTGCTAATAAGTCCGATAAATCGGACCTCTACAATATTTGGGTTTTTCACTTACGATATACCATATACGATATACGACATACGAGAAATTGCCTGCTAAGGCAATTTCTTGACACAGCTTTAAATTTCTATAGGCTAAGTCAATGCAAAAAACTTTTAATAAAGAAAAAAGAATAAGATTAAGGAGGAAATAGCAATGAAGGTAGGAGTATTTATGGCACTATTTAATCAAAAATCCCTAGGGGAGGCTTTGGATTATGTTCAGAAGACAGGTCTGGAAGCAGTGGAGGTGGGCACGGGTAACTATCCGGGAGACGCCCATTGTAAAATAGATGAGCTTCTGGACAGTAAAGAGGCATTGAAAAGATTTAAGGAAGAATTCAAAAAAAGGAATATAGAGATAAGTGCTTTAAGCTGTCATGGTAATCCCCTTCATCCTGAGGAGAGCATTGCCAGAAACCACCGAGAAATCACTCGTAAGACCTTTGTTCTTGCCAATCGGTTAGGGATAGAAAGGGTGGCTCTTTTTTCCGGCTGTCCAGGAGATAGCGATTCCTCAAAATACCCTAATTGGGTAACTTGCCCCTGGCCGGAAGACTATTCTAAAATCTTAAAATGGCAGTGGGAAGAAAAAGTCATTCCTTACTGGCAAAAAGAGGCAAAGTTTGCTCAAGAAGAAGGAATAGAAAAAATTTGTTTCGAAATGCATCCAGGCTTTGTCGTCTATAACCCTGAAACTCTTTTGAAATTGCGAGAAGCAGCAGGCAAAGCAATCGGCGCTAATTTTGACCCTTCACATCTATTCTGGCAAGGAATAGACCCTATCGCTGCATTGAGAAAATTAAAAGGGTGCATCTATCATGTGCATGCCAAGGACACCAAAATAGATACTCGTAACACATCAGTAAATGGAGTATTAGATACCAAGTCATACAAAGATGAGATTAACCGTTCCTGGATTTTCAGAACAGTGGGCTACGGACACGATGCCTCTTTCTGGAAAGATTTTATCAGTACCTTACGTTTATGCGGCTATGATTATGTTTTAAGTATTGAACATGAAGATAGCTTAATGAGCGTCAATGAGGGGTTTCAAAAGGCAGCTTCTTTTCTTAAAGAAATAATCCTTAAAGAGAAAACAGGTGAAATGTGGTGGGCATAAGATGAGTTTACCTCAATGGCTCAAAAAAAGAGCCCCCAGAGAGGAGGTTCTCCGGGAGATAAAGGGGCTTCTTCGCTCTTACGCTTTACACACTGTTTGTGAAGAAGCACAATGCCCCAATATAGGGGAGTGCTTCCAGAAAAGAACGGCTACTTTTTTAATCCTGGGAGATAGATGTACCAGAAATTGCCGTTTTTGTGCGATAAAAAAGGAAGCTCCCCTTCCTCTTGATTCCCAGGAGCCGGAAAATGTAGCCCAGGCAGTAAAAAAATTAGGATTAAGGTATGTAGTGATAACCTCAGTCACCAGGGATGACCTACCTGACGGAGGAGCAGAGCAGTTTGCTCAAACTATAAAAGAAATAAGAAGAGTTGATGGTGATGAAATTAAAGTGGAGATTCTTATCCCTGATTTTAAGGGTTCCTTATTTTCTCTCAAAAAGGTGATGGAAGCAAAGCCTGATGTTCTCAATCATAACCTGGAAACAGCTTCTCGTCTTTATCCTCAAGTCAGACCACAGGCAGATTATAAGCGTTCGCTGAAGTTGCTGAAGCGAAGTAAAGAATTAGATTCCTCTATCTATACCAAGTCTGGCTTGATGGTAGGATTAGGAGAAAGTTTTACAGAGGTCGTCGAGGCTATGAAAGACTTAAGAGAAGTCCAATGCGATATTCTCACTATTGGTCAATATTTAAGACCCTCCTTTCAACACCTTGCAGTAAAGGAATTTGTAACACCAGATAGATTCAAAGAATATGAGGAAATAGGTCAATCTCTGGATTTTTCCTATATAGCCAGCTCACCTTTTACAAGGAGCTCTTATCAAGCAGAACAAGCCCTGGATAAGGCAATGGAAAAACAACATGAATCGTGAATAGTGAATCGAAATTCCTCACTTGTCATTGCGAAACCGAAGCAATCTAACAAGGAAAAGAGAAGAAATTAATAGGTTACTAATAAACCAGGAGGATAGAAAGTGAAAATTTACATTCTCACCGATATGGAAGGAATCACGGGAGTGGTAAGTCCTGATAAACAGGCAAAGCCAGGAAGCCCTGGGTACGAAGAAGCAAGAGAATTTTTGATGTCAGATTTAAATGCTACTGTGGAGGGTGCTTTGGAAGGAGGGGCGAGCGAGATTCTCATATATGATATGCACTATTATGGACTGAATGTGCTCTTGGACAAGCTTCATCCCAAGGCAAAGCTCATTATGGGTAATCCACATATTGTCCCGCCAGAAATGGGATTAAATAATACCTTTAAGGGAATGCTTATGATAGGATTTCACGCTATGGCGGAAACCAAAGAAGCACTCCTGCCTCATACCTATAGTTATGATATGAAGGCTCTTTATCTTAATGGAGTGTTAGTAGGTGAAATTGGTATGGAAGCCGCTATCGCTGGTAGCTATGGAATTCCTCTAATTATGATTAGCGGCGATTCAAAAGCAATGGAAGAAGGCGAGAGGATACTGGAAAACTTTGAAAAAGCTACTGTCAAATATGCTATAGATGATGAAGGAGCAGTGTGCCTACCACTATCGATAAGCAAAGAAATTATTAAAGAAAAAGCTCTCTCTGCTGTGAAAAGAATTAATGATTTCAAACCTTACTCTCCTCCCAGCCTTAATGACCCGGAATATGCCTACCTTATAGAATTAGAGTTCTATGAGGCAAATTTTGTAGATAAGGCCCTGACGGCAGTAAAAGAGATAGACAAGGAGATTATCCCCTGGGCAAAAAAAATGAGTGAGAAGAAAATTGCCCTAAAAGGAAACAACCTTCCCCTGCTCTGGAAAGGATTCACCAAAAGATATCAGTAAGTTAGCTGAAATTAGATAAATTCGTGAATACACGCTGACCCACGTCATTGCGAGCAAGGTCCCTCGCCTGTCTGCGTGCGGACACGCACAGGCAGGCTTGTCATTGCGAACGGAGTGAAGCAATCCGCGAAGCGTCGCGAGGTTGCTAAGAGCAACCGTGGCGATCTCGTATGTCGCTCGGGATAAACTCCGCAATCTCATAGAATTAAAGCATAGGTAACTGCTAAACCGTCGTGATATACTAAGATTCCCTATGTTTTACTCTGTTCTTCTCTAAAGAAGCTACTTTCAACTTTTCCAAGCATAAAAAAATGGACTTGACAGATGACTAGAAACATCATATAATTCAAAGATAATTATATGCAGGAGGAGAAAATGCGGACCACTTTAAATTTATCAGACGACCTTATAAAGGAAGTTATAAACTTAACTCACTCTAAAACCAAAACCGAAGCAGTTAACCAAGCTTTACAGAAATTTGTTCATCAAAAGAGGTTAGAGGCACTTATCAATCTACGGGGCAAGATCTCTTTGAAGGAGAATTGGAGAAAATTGAGAGAAATGGAAAAAGATGAATAGAGTGTTGGCAGATACTTCTATTTGGGTGGAATATTTCAATCGCCCAAAATCAGAATATGCCGAGAGACTGGCTGAATTTTTAGAGATAGAAGTGGTATATATCACTGGAATAATCTTAGCTGAACTCCTCCAAGGAGCAAAAACTCACGCCGAGTTCAATCTTTTGAGAAATAACCTTAAGGTTCTTCCTTTACTAAAGGAAACTGATAAAACATGGGAAAAAGTAGGAAAATTGTCCTTTGACCTGCAAAGAAAAGGTATCGTTATCCCCCTAAGTGATTGCTTGATCGCAGTTTTGGCCCAAGAAAACAATTGTCAAGTGTTCACCCTTGATAATCACTTTGTTCACGTTCCCCAACTTGAGATAGTGTAGAGTCTTCCTAGAACGAGAGTGTAACTAGAGACTAAAGGAAAATTATCTAGTCTTGATAGATCAAGAGAAAAGAATGATGAATAATAAGGATTGTGTTATCAATCTGGGAGAACTTACGCTGAATCTACTTTAAGAATTCGAGTTTGAAGGCAAGGAGGGTAAAGTGTTAAAGAAGTTTATTAATGACCCAAAGGATGTGGTGGAAGAAATGCTGGAAGGTTTCCTGGCTGCTCATCAGGGAGAGGTGAGAAGATTAGAAACCTCAAGAGTTGTGGTAAGGAAAGAGGCTCCCATCAAGAATAAGGTGGGTCTGGTCACCGGCGGAGGTTCGGGGCATAAACCTGCTTTTATTGGATATGTGGGCAAGAGTCTTATGGATGGAGTGGCGGTAGGTGATATTTTTTCTTCCCCTTCTGCCCAACAAATTCATCATGCCATTAGAGCGGTAAATTCGGGCAGAGGTGTCCTTTGTGTATTGGGTAACTACTCTGGAGATGTGATGAACTTTGATATGGCTGCTGAGATGGCCAAAGATGAAGGAATAGAGGTGGAACAGGTCATAATAAACGATGACGTTGGCTCAGGCCCTAAAGAGGAGATGGAAAATCGCCGGGGAGTAGCTGGTGAGGTAATCGTCTGGAAAGCTATAGGAGCAAGAGCAGAAGAGGGAGCTACTTTGAAGGAAGTAAAAGAGGTAGCAGAAAAGGTCAATGCTAATACCAGAAGTATGGGCGTAGCTCACTCTCCTTGCGCTGTTCCCTCAATGCCCTATGGAGGAGAGCCAAATTTCACCCTGGGCGAAAATGAAATGGAGATAGGCGTAGGTCACCATGGAGAGCCAGGTGTGGAAAGAGTCACTATGAAATCAGCCGATGAAACCACGGAAATCTTGCTTAATAAAATCTTGGAAGACCTTCCCTTTAAGCGAGGAGATGAGGCAAGTGTATTAATAAGTGGCCTGGGTTCTACCTCTTTATTGGAATTATACATTGTCTATCGCAAAGTGGCAAAAATGCTAAAGGAAAAAGAAATTAGTATTTATACCTCTTACATTGGAGAATATTTTACTTCTATGGAAATGGGCGGATACTCAGTCACTCTAACCAGGCTTGACGATGAGCTAAAGAGACTCCTGGATGCACCAGCTCACTCTCCCTTATTTGTGCAAAGCTGACTATTTGCTAGATTTATTCTTTTTTCTTCTCCTTGACGCAAAATTTTACCTTATTATAATGGTTATAGAAATTTAAGGGGGCGAAAGTAATGGAGAGTGTAAATACCAAAATTAAGTTCTCTTATAAAGATTATAAGAGTCTGCCGGAGTCTGAGACCAAACGCTATGAGCTTGTGGAAGGAGAGTTGATTATGGTCCCCTCGCCAAATGAGTATCATCAACGTGTTTCAGGAAATCTTGAATTTATTTTGTGGGAGTTTGTGCAAAAGAGAAATTTAGGAAGAATTTATTATGCTCCCTTTGATGTCCATCTTGGTGACAATATCGTTCAGCCAGACATTCTCTTTGTCTTCAAGGAACGCTCTTATGTTATTACTGAGGAAGAAATCAAAGGAGCGCCTGATTTAGTAATAGAAATTCTCTCTCCAGCAACGGCTGAGCGAGATAGAACTTATAAGAAGGTGCTTTACGCCCGGTACGGTGTGCGGGAATATTGGATTGTAGATCCGGAAAAAAAGATTATTGAAGTGTTGACCTTAAAAAAAGAAGGTTATGAAAGTTTTAATATCTATAAAAAGATAGACACTTTAAATTCATCTCTTCTTCCAGGGTTGAATATCAAACTCAGCGAGATTTTTTAAGGAGAAATCTATCGTAATGCACTTTCCTGAAGGAGCTTTTCCAAAGAATTCTTTTCCTCTCATTATACCAGCTTCCCGGTCATTACCTGTCTCTTTTTCTATAGTAAAATCTATCATAACCAATTTCTTCAAGAGCGAATTCTTCATTGATGTAGGAAAGTTTGTAGCCCAGGGAATTCTTTTGAATAGGAGAATCTTATGAAAATAGCTATCGGAAGTGACCACCTAGGTTTAGAACTTAAGAATATAATCAGAGATTTCTTAAAAGAAAAAGAAATAGAAGTAAATGATTTTGGAACAATGTCCAAGGAGCCCATTGATTACCCTGATATAGCCAAGAAAGTAGCCAAAGCAGTTGCCAAAGGCGATTGCGAGAGAGGTATCCTTATCTGTGGGACAGGAATAGGGATGGCTATTGCTGCCAACAAGGTAAAAGGGATAAGAGCTGCCGTCTGCCATGACCTATACTCTGCTGAAAGGTCTAGAAAGAGCAATAATGCTCAAATAATGGCCATAGGAGCTCTAATAATAGGTTCGGAGCTGGCAAAGAAATTGGTAGAGGTATGGCTGAACTCAGAATTTCAAGGAGGTCGCTCAGAGCGAAAGGTGAAAAAAATAATGGAGATTGAGGCAGAAAACTTTTCTTAGCTCGCGGCAACAGCAAGATTGCTTCGTCGCTTCGCTTCTCGCAATGACGGACCTGGGATGTGACTCCTTACTATGACAACATAGAATCTCACTGAATACTTAAATCGGCTTAACTCTCATCTGCAAAAAAAGGAGAAAAGATCATTGTTCAAGAAAGAAAATTCATACAGCAAGATAAAGAAAATTATGAAAAGTATTGTCAAAGAACTCGAAGAAAAGAGAGATTACCTAAACCGGCTGGATGGAGAAATTGGGGATGGAGACCATGGAAGAACTATCACCAATGCTTTTAAAAAGGCAGAGGAGGTATTGTTAGAGAGTGAAAGTGGCAGAGAAGATGAAGCTCGCTTGTCGGGCGAGAATGCTGACCTAGGAACCCTCTTGAAAGGGATAGGAAGAACTATTGCCTTTTCTACTGGTGCGGCGACTGGTCCCTTATATGGAACCGCTTTTATAGAAGCGGGTAAAGCAACAGAGGGTAAAGAAGAACTTCAGCTGGAGGATTGGGTTAAATTAGTTGAGGCAGCCGAAGCAGGAATTATCAAAAGAGGCAGAGGTAAGGTGGGTGAGAAAACCATGCTGGATACCTTACATCCAATGGTTGAAACCTTGAAGGAGATGCTGGCTCAGAATAAACCATTAAAAGAAGCTCTTACGCGAGCTAAAGAAGCAGCGGAGGAAGGCATGGAATCTACCAAGGAAATGGTTTCCAAAAGAGGAAGGTCAAGCCGACTGGGAGAGAGAACCAGGGGACACATTGACCCTGGAGCAGCCTCCACCTATTATATCATAAAAGCTATTATTGAGACGTGCCTTTAAATATGGTGAATGGTGATTGGTGAATGGTGAATCGAAATTCGTGATGCGTCGTGCGTGATGCGTATTGCGCAATACGACATACGATATACGCAATACGAGATTGTC
>CAZQMG010000013.1:0-22663 GCA_964594375.1 uncultured Clostridia bacterium
CCTCATTGGAGGCAAGGTGAAAGATGTGGAGGCAGATGCCCGTTATGCCATAAAGCACGCTGCACCAAAAGGGGGATTTATCTATGGGGCAAGTCAATCATTGGCAGTGGGAATCCCCGTTGAGAATCTTTTGGCTATGAAGCGGTGCCGGGAAAAGTTCGGAAGTTATCCAATTCAACTGTAAGAATGATGAATCGGCTAACATATGAATCGATGCCTTCATCAGGAAATTGAGTCTACAATCTCTCCTGGAAAACTGACTGGATAGGAAAAGGGAATCTAAGGCTAGCATGAAGGGTAAGAAAAGAAGAAATAGGGAATCTTCATTGTGAATATAGGAGTCTGTTATGAGCGGGCTGGGCAAATCAATTCTTTTAGGGATCGATCTGGGGACCTCCAGCTGCAAGGTGGCTTTTTTTGATTACTCAGGAAATTTAATAGCCCAAACATCCGAGAGCTATTCTATTTCATATTCAGGACTCTGGGCTGAGCAAAACCCTGAGGATTGGTGGCAGGCTGTTAAAAAGGGTATCAAAAGATTAATTGTAAAATACCACATCGATCCAGGAAGAATAGCCGGGATTGGTGTAGACGGGCAAAGTTGGGCAGCCCTGCCCATAGGGACGGATGGTCTCCCCTTGCGAAAGGCGATGATATGGCTGGACAGACGGGCAGAAAAGCAGTGTATGTGGATGAGAGAAAAAATTGGGGAAAAGATCATATTCGAAGAGAGCATGAACAGGATTGATCCTGCCTTTATCGTCCCCAAAATTCTCTGGATAAAGGAGAATGAGCCTCAAATTTTTGCCAAAATTAAAAAATTTCTTTCCACCAACAGCTATATTAACTATAAGCTGACCGGCAAGTTAACTCAGGATATATCGCAGAGCTATGGATTTCACCTCTTCAATATGAGAAAGGGAAGCTGGTCAGGAAAGCTTTCTAAGAAAATGGGCATTCCTCAAGAGCTTTTGCCAGGTATATACCCATGCTCCCAGGTAATTGGCAAAATTACATCTCGAGCTGCAAAAGAGACTGGGTTGGTCCGTGGTATTCCAGTGGTCGCCGGAGGCCTGGATGCGGCAGCGGCAACCTTAGGTGCTGGAGTCATCGAGCCAGGGCAGGTGCAAGAGCAAGGAGGACAAGCAGGAGGAATGAGTATCTGTTTGAATAGACCCATTAGTAATCCTCGGTTGATTTTGGGCTATCATGTTATCCCAGAAAGGTGGCTCCTTCAGGGAGGTACAACGGGAGGAGGAAGCCTTCGCTGGCTAAAAAATATAATCTATGCCTCTGGGATAGGAAAGGGCAAAGAAAAAAAAGAATTTGATCCATTTGAGGAGATGAGTTTAGAGGCAGGGAAAGTGGGAGTTGGCTCAGATGGCCTTGTTTTCCTACCTTATATGGCCGGAGAAAGATCTCCCTTATGGGACCCCAATGCTAAAGGAATCTTTTTTGGCCTGTCCTATGAGAAGACCAGAGCCCACTTGATTCGGGCAATTATGGAGGGATGTGCCTTTGCTCTCCATCATAATCTTCAAATAGCTAAGTTGCAAGGAGTGAGGGTAGATACACTGATAAGTGTGGGAGGAGCCGCCAGGAGCAAGTTATGGACTCAGATAAAAGCCGATGTAACTGGTAAACCCATAATGGTCCCTTATTATATAGATTCGGCTCCTCTGGGAGCAGCAATTCTGGCCGGGGTAGGAACAGGGATTTATTCTAACTTTAAGGAGGCGGTAGAAAGCACAGTTAAAATTAAGGAATGTATCGAGCCTAGAGATAAATATCATTCTCTATATCAAGAATTGTTCGAGGTATACCAAAATCTTTATCTCAAGCTCAGGGAGGATTTTGAGCATCTGGTCAAGATTCGTCAGATGGCGAAATCTCTTTAAAACAAGAAGTGGCATTCATAAATGGTGAGGAAAGGATATGAAGGCAGCGGTATTGCATGGACCCAAGGATATAAGATGTGAGGATGTTCCTATCCCTAAAGTAGGGACTAAGGATGTATTAATCAAGACAAAGGCTGTAGGAATTTGTGGCTCCGATATTCCCAGAGTATGGGCAGGGGCGACTCATTTTTATCCCATAATTTTAGGCCACGAAATCTCAGGGGAGATCGTGGAAGTAGGAGAAGAGGTAGAAAAGCTCTCCTTGGGAGATCGGGTAGCTGTCATTCCTCTTATTCCCTGTTTTACCTGTTCTGCCTGCCAGGAAGGCCAGTACTCAAGCTGTAGAAATTACAGCTTTATCGGCTCTCGCAGAAATGGAGGATTTGCAGAGTTTGTGAGTGTTCCAGAGGCTAACATTATCAAGCTTCCCAAAGGGGTAAGCCTTGAAGAAGGTGCCTTACTTGAGCCATTAAGCGTTGCTTTGTATGCTCTCATGCGAGGAGGATTTACAGCAGGAGAGAAGCTCGCCATTTTGGGCTTGGGAACTATTGGGATGCTTGTCTTACAATGGGCAAAAATCTTTGGGGCAAAGATGATATTTTGCTCTGATATCGTAGAGAAAAAACTAGAGATTGCTCACCAGCTCGGAGCTGACTACTGTATCAACTTTACAAAAGAAGAGATGAGAAAAACCGTATTTGATAAGTGTGACGAGGGCCTCGATTTAGTAGTTGAGACAGTGGGAGTCCCTGCCACTCAGGTAAAGAGCCTGGAGTTGGTGAGACCCAGGGCCAGGATCGTTTACGTAGGCACCTCTCATGGGAACGTAAAATTTTCTGGCGATCAATTCGAAAGAATTATTCGTCGAGAAATAAACATAACCGGTTCCTGGATGTCATATTCACCACCTTTTCCAGGAAGGGCCTGGACTTTAAGCGCTCACTTTCTTGCGAAAAGAAGGATTAAAACTGACATATTAATTTCTCATAGATTTAAGCTGGAGAAGATCAAAGATGCCTTTGAGGCAATGGTCAATACCTCTATTTTTTCTGAGAAGCTTATGATTGTATTCTAAGCGAAAATTTTAACCTCTGATAATTGATATATAAAGCACCTTCTTTGCCCTGGAATTAAGTTTACGGTGCATGCCGGAAAGGATGCCGTCCCCTAAGAAGTTATTTTGCATGTTCTGTAACAAACTTCCTCTCTCGCTTAACGCTCAACCCAACCTTTGCTTCTGAGTGTCAATTTAATTATAGGGAGCCTTGTGTAGTTTAAAGCGATTTTTGACAAAAAAAATTGCTTTGCTATATTATAGTAAATAAGCTTTTTATAAATATGAGGAATTATTTCAAGATATCTTTGTGAGTTTTAATTATATATTTTTACCCAAGAATATTCCTCTTTCTTTAGCGTATAGCGGAAAAGGAAAAATCATAGCGTAAGAAAGTGTAGGTCCAATAGCGAAAAATACAAAACTGTAGCGGATAGTTCTTTATAGTTCATCGGCAAAAAACAATAAGATGGTAAGTGGTGAATGGTTAAGTGGTAAAGTGATAAGTGGTAAATGGCGCCCTCTCCCCTGTGGGAGGGATGGGGTGAGGGCAAAATTAACCATTTAACCAATTAACTGATTAACCAACGGGTTAATGGGTCAATGAACTACGAACAATGAACACAGAAAAGGGGGAAGGGATGATTAGAACTCAGAACCTTACCAAAAAATACAATGGGTTCAAAGCAGTAGATAATCTGAGCCTTGAAGTTAAAGAAGGAGAAATCTATGGATTCTTAGGACCCAATGGAGCAGGTAAAACTACCACCATCCTGATGCTCTTGGGCATAATAAAGCCAACTCAAGGTGAAGTCCATCTTTTTGGTCAGAACATAACTAAAGATTTTCTCAGCATCAAGAAAAAGATGGGAGTCGTTTCTGAAAAACAATACTTATATAAAGAAATGACTGCCGGTGAATACCTTAACTTCTTTGCTGACCTTTATGGCGTAAAGAATAGAAGGAAAAGAATTGACCAACTTCTGGAAGCGGTGAATCTCCTGGAGGTAAGAAACAGAAAATTGGGAGCTTTTTCCCGCGGTATGCAGCAAAAGCTTGGTTTCGCCAGAGCACTTCTGCATGACCCCCAGCTTTTACTCCTGGATGAGCCGGTTTCCGGGCTAGACCCTACAGGAATAAAACAGATAAGAGACCTTATAGAGCAAGAAAATAAAAAAGGAAGAACCATATTTATTTCCTCCCATCTACTTTCTGAAGTAGAAAGACTATGTGGAAAAGTAGGCATTATAAATAAGGGAAGGCTCCTGGCAGAGGATAGTATGGATAATTTAAGAAAGAGATTAACTGATGTAGTAGAACTGGAGATAGAACTTTCTGAGGCTAAGAAAGGGATTATAGATACCCTCTCTGCCTTTGATTTCATCAAGGGATTAAAGAGAAAGGAAAATCTTTTGACTATTAAAGTAAAAGCAGATAAAGACTATCGAGCCCAAATCTCAGAAGCTATTTCTCAGCAGGGAGGAGTTGTTCTGGGTATAAAAAAGAAAGAAATGAGCCTGGAAGAAGCATTCATAACTATTACTGAAAAAAATATTTCCTTACTGACAGAAAAAGAGAAGGAGACAGCAGAATGAAAAAATCCATTGTATATCCTGGTATAATAGTTGTTGTTATAATAGTAGTTTTGCTGGCGGTGCTAATTCCTCGTTGGATAGGAGGGAAATATGGGGAGGTTAGAGGAGAAGCAGTGGATACTCTG
The DNA here is from genome assembly GCA_964594375.1 of uncultured Clostridia bacterium. Lineage (GTDB taxonomy): Bacteria > Aerophobota > Aerophobia > Aerophobales > AE-B3A > AE-B3A. Next base: position 4,673 of record CAZQMG010000013.1, read on the forward strand.
AGTGGTGACCCCGTCTGGAAAATCAGAATTGTAGTTGACGGTAAATCCACCCTTAAGTATAGATATCCCACTAAAACTTATTATCTAACTGGTATTGAGCCTGGCTCTTATACCCTGAAGGCTGTTGCTCCTAACTATTATGATTTCAGCAAAGATATCCAGGTAAAAAGAGGCGAGAATATATTAGACATATCTATGAAAGGTAAGGAAATCCCAGACCTGCAAAGTATAATTGCTTTCAGTGAGTCTGTGGAAAAGGGAATTCAACTAGAGATAAGACTTGTCAACAGCAAAGGAGAAGGAATAACAGAGTTCCCTGCTCTATCTTTGGAGCTAGAAGGAACACTATGGGCCAGGATAGGAACTGAAGAAGAATATGTTAAGGGCAGAAAGATCCTGGAAGGACCAATTGACCTTTTCTGGGATTCAGATGCTTTTCTAGCTAAAAATAAGGCTATTATTCCCTGGGAGAAGATAAAAATAGATCGGGAGACCGAGAAACTAGGAATCCTGGAATTAACCCTCCACACTCCTCAGGGAGATTTTAGTGATATAATAGATGATGTACAACTCTACAAGGAATAGGAGAAATAGAATGGCAGAAAAAAGATTTTCTTTATCTATCCAAACAGTAAAGGCACTAAGTAAGAGAGATTTATATTCAACTTTACGCAGTTGGGGAATTTATGTAGTAGCGTTCCTTTCTTTTATCGCTTCTTCTTTCATCCTCAAGAACTATCTCGATAGCATCCAGGCAGACGACATTTTAATCTCAGCAGATCCTCTAAACTACCCGCTCTTTATCTCCGTAATCATCATCTCCTTTTACCTGGCTATCCTCTCCGCCATTTCCATATCGCGAGAAAAGGACCAGGGAACGCTAGAAGTCCTTTTCTATGGACCGGTAAGCTCCCTCACTTATATTCTAGGAAAGTATATTAAAGATATACTCACATACTTGGTAATGGTCGTTTTCTTTCTTGTTTATTTCTGGGGAGTATCACTCCTTACTAACCTCGGCTTCTCTTATGGGCTACTCAAGACTATTCTGATTTCTATATTCTCAGTTTCCTGTATCGTCAGTTTTGGACTATTCATATCCTCTTTAACTGGAAAGATGAGAAACTCCATTATCTGGCTAGTAGGAATACTGGCTCTTTTCTTAGCCGTTCAAGTTGGCCAGACTATACTCCTTGGCATGCTTGAAGAGAATATGTCTCCTGTTCTAACCTATTTAGGAGATACTCTTTCTGTAGTTTCTCAAGGAATAAACTGGATTTCTCCTTTTTCCTATCTCACTAGAGGAATAGACTCTGTCTATTTAGATAACACTCTTCTCTACGGGCTCAATATACTCTACTCTCTGGCCTATTCTGCTATCTTGCTTTTGCTTTCTATATTCATTCTCAAAAGAAAGGGGGTAAAGGGATGAGAAAACTCACTATATTCTTGACGGTAACTATAGGATGGATTTTTTGCCTGGCTGCCTTAAGCTTGGCTCAGGCACCCATATTAAGAGAACAGTTGGTCTATGGTTTGAATGTCTTTAATGGCAAGGGTTATGGGGGAGGATTTACCCCCTACACTGAAGATACTATCTATCTTATTGCTGATAAAGACAATACTATCTCTGCCAATATAACCCTGGTCTATTTCTGGCCTATCACTGGAAAATATGTGGCTGGTTTTCAGGCTTTAAATGAGGAAGTACAGGGAACACTGGAGATATTACAAGGAGGGAAGGTAATTAAAGCCCTGGAAAAAGAAGATAACTCTCTTTATTATCCGGAAGGATACTGGGGGGAGAGTGCCATCTTTTACCAAGGCGAAGAAGCTCACGCCTATTTTGAGAAATTCACCCAGGCCATTGAAGAGTATTATAAGCAAATCAGCGAGTTCTATACAGCACAGACAGAATACCAAAAGAATATCGATGAGTTTCTTAATGAAATAAAGGAAAGAAGAGATAAGGGAGAGGAGTTTACCGTAGAGGAGATTGAAAAAAGTATACCCAGAGAACCGAAACAACCCACACCACCTATATTATATGTCACTCCACCCAAAAAAGATTATATCATTAATTTGCCCCTTGGTCGCTACAAAATAAGAATAAGAGCAGAAGATGGGACTATTGTCCAGGATAGTGAGAAGGAGCTTGTTACTTTTACCTCCAGAAGAACAGGAGGAACTGGATATGAAATTATTCCCGGAAATAGATGGACAAGGAGAGAAGCCTGCGATGACCCCAGCTGGTTAATTTATGCCGCGGGCAAGAATACTCTTTACTTCAGTCCCTTTATCCAGGATGAATATAATGAACTTTACTATAATAAATTGCTAGATCCCCAGAACCCGGGAAAAGAGGAAAAATGGAGATGGGTTCATATTCAGGCTATTAAAGACGTAACCCTCCTCTTCTTAAAGGGAAAAGAGACTCTCCAGAGAATAGTAAGAGTTCCTTATTATGTGGAGCAAATCCCGGGCCCTGAATTAGGATACGAAATTGTAGAATTTAACCCGGAGGAGATGTTTGATAAGCAAGCTACCTTTGAAGGATATAAGCTTGACCTTGCACCTACTCTAGAAAAGGCAAGCTATGAAATTAATCTGGAAAAAAGGGAAGGAGAATTTTTCCAGGGAGGTAGAAGAGAGGTGCGCTTGGTGAAAAAGGAGAATACTCAATCACTATACATTTTCTCCATATTTCCTCTCTTGGTGGGCGCAGTAGTATTTGTAACGAGAAGAAGGAAATTAGGGTCTTAATTTGAGTGCTTCATCTACAATCTTTAGAGCACAGTATTCCCCACACATAGTACAGACATCAGATAAATGAGGTTTACTTGCGGCACGCATTTCTTGGGCTAAAGTTGGATCTATAGCTAGCTCGACTTGTTTTTTCCAATCTCTCTTTTTTCTCATCTCAGCCATCTTTATATCCCAGTCCATTGCTCCTTTAACTCCCTTGCTTATATCTCCTATATGAGCAGCAATTCTGGTAACTACTACTCCTTGCCTCACATCTTCCAAAGTAGGAAGTCTTAGATGCTCTCCGGCGGTCACATAACAGAGAAAGTCAGCTCCGCTACTGGCAGCGTAGGCACCCCCTATAGCAGAAGTGATATGGTCATAACCAGGAGCGATGTCAGTAACTACCGGACCCAGAACATAAAAAGGAGCACCATGACATAGTTTCTTTTCCAGAAGAATGTTTGCCTCTATCTCAGAAAAAAGAAGATGACCAGGTCCCTCTACCATTACTTGTACATCCTGTTCCCAGGCTCTTTTTGCCAGCTCCCCCAAAAGAATTAACTCCTGAATCTGAGCTCTATCAGTAGAATCAGCTAAAGAACCTGGGCGAAGTCCATCACCCAAACTCAAAGTGAGGTCATACTTTTTGGCAATTTCTAAAAGTTGGTCATACTCCTCATAAAGAGGATTCTCCTCATCATTAGTTATCATCCAGGTAGTGAGGAAAGCTCCTCCTCTACTCACTATGTCGGTAACTCTGCCTTCTCCTTTAAGACGCTCTAGGGTCTGCCTGGTAAGACCACAATGGACAGTAATGAAATCAACGCCGTCTTCTGCCTGGCGTTCGATTACCTGAAATATTTTGTCCTTCTTCATCTTTACTAAAGCACCCTCTTCAGCGATGGATTCTATAGCTGCCTGATAAATAGGAACTGTTCCCAAAGGAAGAGGACAAGCTCTCAAAATCGACCGACGTATCTTATCTAAGTCTCCTGCCGTGCTAAGGTCCATCACTGCATCTGTGCCAGCCTCAATAGCTACCCTCAACTTCTTTAGCTCATGGTCAAGAGCTACATAGTCAGTAGAGGTGCCAATATTGGTATTTACTTTAGTTTTGGTCTTTTTCCCTATAGCTTTACAACAAGTTAAGCTGTGTTTCACATTTTTGGGGATAATTATCTCCCCCTGAGCTAAATTATCTCTAATAAACTCAGGAACTAAGCCTTCTTCTTTAGCTACCTCTCTCATTTCGGGAGTAATTCTTCCCTTTTTTGCTTCACTTAATTGACCCATCATAATCTAAACTCCCTTCTTTAGTTTTCCTCTTCTATTCCCTCTCCCCGGGTATTTGCCTCTAATAAAGCCTGATGAACCATATTTTTATTCACCGGAAAGGGGAGTCTATGAACATTACTTTCTTTCTTGCAAATCTCTTCAGCCAATCGTACTAAATTATTCTCATTCTTTACAAAACCTAATCTCTTCAGGGTTAAAGGCAAACCCAAAAGAGAATAGAATCTTAAAAACTCTTCTATCTCTTCCTTGCTGCGTTTTTCTAAAATTAACATCATTGCTACCCCAAAAGCTACCTTTTCTCCGTGCAAACTTGTACGTGTCTCTGTAAAGCTAGTCATAGCATAATTAAAAGCATGTGCGGCAGAACTGCGGCATCTTCCCCTGCCCAACCCACCTATCAAGCCAGTCAAAAGAATATTAACCTCTATAATCTCTTCTAACTCTGAAGAGCATCTTTCCCGCTCTACATCTCTTTTCGCTCTCAGTCCTATGCTTTTTACTAAATCAAAGGACTTCTTAGCAAGGTCAAGAGCCGCTTGAGTAGCAAGGTCCTTCTTTATTCCCTGGGTGGAAATTCTTGCCTCATACCACTTTGCCTGGGCATCTGCCATTCCCGCTGAAAGTAATCTTACCGGAGCTTGCGCAATTATCTCCGGATCTATTAGAGCCAGATTTGGATTTCTTTCCAGGTTCGAGGTCTTTAAATAGACTCCTTCTTTGCTGTAAAGAGGAGCAATGAACGACCAGGCAGAACAGGTGGCAGCACTGGTAGGAACGGTTATTATGGGAAGATGCAGATTAACACCAGCTGTTTTGGCTGTATCCAGAGCCTTTCCTCCTCCACAGCCCACCATAACATCTATATCCTTGTCCTTGGCCAAAGCAATAACTCGCTCTATCTCTTCGGCGCAGCATTCTCCTTTGAATTCCTCAAACTCAGGGCTTACGTTAGCTCTCTTCAAATTCTCAAGAATATTCTTTCCTATTTTGGAATAAACTAATCTATCGGCCAAAAGTAGTGGCCTTTTGCCCAGAGTAAAGATGAACTCCCCTATCTTTTTTGATATTCCCTTTTCTTGAATATATCTACCCGGTGCCAGAAAAAGATCAATCAATTTCTCCCTCTTTATTCTTATTTAATTAGGACGCAGATTTTCACAGATATATGTCCAAAGAGAAAATTCTGTTTACCACAATATAATATGATTTTATCGGTGAATGTCAAGAAATGTCGAAGTACAATTTCTTCCGTCGCTGTATAGTAGCTTCTTATTCTTTCTGCTCAGCTTCTCGTTTCGGGAAAGATATAAAAAACTTTGAAGGGGGAAATATCCCCCCTCAACGGCCTTCGGCCTGCTCCCCCCAAGTTCAAGAAAAGGCAGAGCATCGTTGCTTTGCTCCTCAAACAGTATATTTTTCTTTATCCTCAACTCGAAGCTTCGTTAAGGTTGCTCCTATAAGACTTCTTCAGAAAATGTACTTCGACAACCATGTAAACCTTCTATATACGATACTTTGACTAAACCTAATTTTTTGTTATTATATTCCTATATTGATAAAAATGGGTTAAAGATAAAGATTGACTAAATTAAAGGAGAGATTAATAATGCGGATTGGTGTTCTTACCGGGGGAGGAGATTGTCCAGGGTTAAATGCCGTTATCAGAGGTATAGTTATCCAGGGAGAAAGAGAAGGTTATGAGATAGTAGGATTTACAGAAGGATGGCTGGGGGTCCTGGAGAATAGGTCGAGAAAGCTAACAAGAAAGGATGTAGAAGACATTCAATCAGAGGGAGGAACCATTCTCTATACCTCCCGTACCAATCCTTACAAGGAAAATAATGGTTCTATCAGAGTCAAGGATACACTCAAGAAAGAAGGAATAGAAGTTCTGATAGCTATAGGAGGAGACGACACTCTGGGAGTAGCCAACCGACTCTACCAGGAAGGAATAAAGACAGTGGGAGTGCCCAAGACCATTGACAATGACCTTTCTGCTACTGACTACACTTTTGGCTTTGACACAGCTGTCAATATAGCCATAGAAGGAATGGATAGACTGAGCACTACAGCCAGGTCTCACCATCGAGCCGTGATAGTAGAAATAATGGGACGCCATGCAGGTTGGATAACCCTGGAGGCAGGAGTTGGAGCAGGAGCCTCCGTTATTCTAATTCCCGAAGTTCCCTTCTATATAGAAGAAATATGCGAGACCCTTATCAAACGAAAGAAGGAAGGAAATAACTACACCATCATAGCTGTAGCAGAAGGAGCAAAAGCAGCCAAAGGAAGCAAATTCCTCTCCCAGGAGGTAGTCAAAGGGGAAAAAATAGATGCATTCGGTCATATCCTCTTAGGAGGAATTGCCACCCTTCTGGAGAAAGAAATCCCCAAAAGGACAGGAATAGAAACAAGGTCTGTCATCTTAGGACATCTCCAGAGAGGGGGAAGACCCTCTGCTTTCGATAGATTCCTAGCTACTCGTTTTGGCCTTAAGGCGATAGAACTGGTGAAAAAAGAAAAATTCGGTCAGATGACATCTCTTAGAGGCACAGAGATTATCTCCGTACCCTTACAAGAAGCGGTGGGGGAGACAAAGCGCGTTCCTCAAAAACTCTACGATGAAGTAGTAAAACCATTATGGGGGGAGTAACATATAGCGTTTAGCGGATAGCGTAGAGCGTATAGGATAAACCATTAAAGCGAAAAACTGAAAACTTATTTTCCCCCTCACCCCTTTTTGTGTTCATTGTTCATTGTTCATTGACCTACTAGCCCGTTAGCCAACTGGTTCACCATTCGTTCGTTGTTTTTTTATCAATGAAGTATGCCCTATGGTTTTGAATTTTTTTTACTATACGCTATACGCTACCCGCTATACGCTGTATTTTTCGCTATTTTAGTACTCTATCCCTCTTCTCCCTTTTATTCCTGCATCAAAAGGATGCTTAATACTCTTTATCTCGCTAACCAGGTGAGCAAGCTCAATTAGTTCAGGGGAAGCATGGCGTCCGGTGAGAATAATCTCGAGAGAAGTGGGCTTTTTTCTTATGAAATCAATGAGCCTGTTCTTATCAATGAGCTCATAATATAAAACAACGTTTATTTCATCGAGGATAACCAAATCATACTTTTCTTCTATTACTTGGCGGCTGATTTCATCCAAAAAGTGAGTCCATTCTAGCCTGATTTTCTTTTTCTCCTCTTCCTTTAATCTATCTGGAAATGTCCATCTATCTTTCTCTCCTTTGCAGATTACCTTAATTCCCACATCTTCCAGAAGAGGAATTTCACCAGAGCCTTCTTTGCCTTTAAGGAACTGAACAAAGAGAATCCTCAAGCCTCTTCCCCTGGCTCTTATTGCCTGCCCTATGGCAGCAGTGGTCTTTCCCTTTCCCTTTCCAGTATATATCTGGACCAGCCCTCTCTTCATATATCTTTTATCCGGCTACGTTTATCTCTTTGAAATAGATAGGAGGGGTGCGGGTAGTCCCGATAAAACGGGATTCACTTCCCAGAGCCAGGACATTATTGAGCATAGTATAAGAATTATCGCTAACCATAACATCTTTAACTCTGCCTTTAATCTTTCCATTTTCTACCTTGTAACCAAGGTCTAAATTTACTGAAAACTCTCCCATCAGGACGTTACCCTGCCCTGAACCTATTACCTGGTCTACAATTATTCCTTCCTTGATGTCTTTGACCATCTCCTGTAAAGGAACTTTCCCCTCTTTTACAATAAAGTTACTGGTAGCAGGAGAGGGTAAAGTGCTATATCCCCTGGCTCCATTAGAGGTAGTTTCAGTGCCCATCAGACCAGCTGTCTGTAAGTCATAGATGAAGTTTTTCAAAACTCCCTCTTCAATTATGGGAGTACGACGGGAAGGTATACCCTCTCCGTCCACAGGAGAAGTAGCCAGAGCAAGAGGGAAAAGGGCGTCATCAAAAATATCTATAAAAGAAGAAACAACGGATTTACCTATTTTCCCTAAAAGAGGAGATATTTTCTTTTGCAGCACTTTTCCATTAATCCCCTGCTTCAATGATTGCAGGAGCAAGGGAACAGCCTTAGAGGTAAAAATAACCGGATATCTCCCCGGGGAAATCCTCCCCTTTTTTCTAGTTAATCTAAAAGCTTCCAGTATTCTCTGAGCAACAGAAGAAGACCAATCATGATATTTTACACTGGCTTCTCCTTCTCCTATGCCCAAGAAGTTTCCTTCTTCTGCTAAAAAGGCACCCAGAGAAAAAGTATAACTTGTCTTTTTATAAGAGCGAGAAAGGCCATTAGTGTTCAGAATGCTAATCTCGGCTTCTATCTTAGCTACTTCTCCTTCACAGTGCAGGAAAGGAGCTTCCTTGAGAATCAAATCAATAGCTTCTCTACCCTCCTTTACCATCTGTTCTAAACTCAAAGAGATAAGAGAATCGTCATAACACTTAACAGAAGAAGTGCTATCAGCAGGAGGAAGATGAAAGCGGGCTTTCTCGCCAAATTGAGCTGAGTCTGAAGCCGCTTTTACTAAAGGACGAGATTGGCTAAGGTCAGTAGAACTGGAAAATCCAATTTTCCCTTGTTTAATTACCCTTAAGCCTATACCCTCCTCAAAAGAAGAATCGATTGATTTTAGCCGATTTGCTTCGAATATAACCTCACTACTTTTAGACCTCACTCGGTAAAGCTCTGCTTCTTCTGCAGAAGCGGCAGCCATTTCCAGAATTTTCTTCATCATTGCTTTCCTCCCACCACTACATCTCTTATCTCCAGGTGAGGTCCTCCTGTAGAAACAGGAAGAGGCGATTGACCTCCTTTTCCACACCCCCCTGGTCCAGTAAAGAGAACTAAATCATTACCGATAGCCTCAATATTGGCTAAAGTGTTGAAGATATTTCCAGTAAGATTTAAATCCCTTACTTTTTTGCCGAGCCTGCCTTTTTTTATAAGATAACCTTCTTCTGGGGCAAAAGTAAACATCTCTAGATTAGTCTGTCCCCCGCGAAAGCCTTTAACGTAGATTCCTTCCCCTACCCCTTCTATCATCTCCTCAAAGGACTTATCTCCCGCTGCAATATAGGTATTACTCATCCTCACGATGGGAGGATAATCATAGCTTATAGCTCGTGCATTGCCGGTAATCTCTTCCCCCATCTTGGCTGATGTCTCCCGGGAGTGAAGCCTGCCACTGAGTCTGCCTTCTTTAATTAAATAAGTCTTTTGGGAAGGAACTCCTTCATCATCGTACAAATAATAACCCCCTTCTCCTTTGATGCGAGGTTCATCAATAATATTCAGTCCGGGCGGTCCAAAGAGCCTTCCTAATACCATTATTTTCTGAAGTCTTTTATCCTCGTATAAAAAATCAGCCTCAGAAAGGTGACCAAAAGCCTCGTGAGCAAAAACACCGCTTAACTCAGGGTCCACTATGATAGTGTACTTTCCTCCTTTAGCTGGTTCTGCGTCTAATAGATCTTGTGCTCGCTTGACTGTCTCTTCTGCCTGTTCTGCCTTTTCCTTCACCAGTCCGTAGCCTCCCACTCCTCCTATCCCCATATGGGCAGACTGGATATTATCTCCCCTTCTGGCTATAGCCCTCATCCCCAACACTGTATCTATCCTCTCCTGTTCAATGTAAGTTCCTTCTGAATTAATAAAGTACTTTGTGGTATGAATATCAGCATACCTTAAAGCTGAGGTCTGGATTTCTTTGCCAGAAAGAAGGATTTTGTTATAGCGGTTACAGAGAAGATATTTTTCTTCCAGGGAAATATCGGCTGGGTCAAGCTCTACTTCTACACTTATTGCCTCATTCCGGGCAGGAAGGGAAGCTAGCTTAATTTCTTCTCCTTTTATCAGGTGAGCTTCTTTTGTAGCTAATTCTAAGTAATCTTTCAATTTAGATAAATCATTAAAGGAAACAAAACTCCAACCCCCTCTACTTTTTGCTCTTATTCCTCCACCTTTTCCATAGGACTCCCCTATTGCTTCCAGTTCCTTGCCTACATAGTGAATTCCCACTACTTTGACTTCCTCATACCTGATTTCCAGATAATCTGCCTTTACTCTTTTTAGACAAGAACTAAAAAAAGATTTCATTTACATAACCTTTTCCATGATCTCTTCTGCAATATCGAAGTTAGCATAGACCTTCTGCACTTCCTCAGAATCCTCCAGCGCATCCATCAAACGAAGCATCTGCAAAGCTTCTTTTTTTTCCAGGGGAACAGTAGTTTGAGGAATCATAGTCAACTCAAATAGTTCAGGGCTATATCCTATTCTTTCTATATTCTCTTTAATCTGGCTGAACTGTTCAGGAGGAAAGACAATCTCCAGAATATCCCCTTCATCTTTTATATCTTCTGCTCCTACCTCAATAGCCATCTCGATTATCTTATCCTCATCTACCTTTGTTTTATTCAAAACCATTAAACCTTTGCGGTCAAACAGCCAGTTTACACATCCAACTTCTCCCAGGTGGCCTCCATTCTTAGATAGAATATGTCTAATCTCGGCGATAGCTCTCTTTTTATTATCAGTAACTCCTTCAATAAATAGAGCTACTCCTCCAGGCCCATACCCCTCACAGTTAAAAGCTGCATAGCTAACCCCGGGCATCTCACCTGTCCCCCGCTGGATAGCCCGCTGGATATTATCCTTGGGCATTCCTACCTCCTGCGCCATATCAATGGCTAAACGTAAAGCAGGATTTGTTTCTGGGTCTCCCCCTGCTCTTGCCTCAATAGCTAGTTTGCGGGAGAGCTTACTAAAAGTAGCACCCTTTTGAGCATCTTTCTTGGCTTTCTTATGCTTTATGCTACTCCATTTTGAATGACCGGACATTTCAATTCACCTCTTTTTTTCTTTAGTATAGCAAAAAAGAGTTCAACGTCAAACATAGTGAGTTTTTAACCACAGTTCATAGTTCATCGTTCATAGTTCATCGACTAAAATCTCCCAATAACAAGCAATAAAAGGAAAAACATTCTTCCCCTCAAATATATTTATTGACTTTTTCAAGCTAATTGATAATTTGTAAGTAAAAATAAGCAAAGAAGCAAAGGCTATGTTTAAAAAAATAAAATGGATGGTAACAATCTCTATTTTCCTGATTATCTCGACAATTTTTCTCTTCAGCCAGCTTGCTTTGGCTAAGGGAAAGTGGCAGATAAGTCCTCATTATGGGAGCTGGAGTCTGAGACCAGTAGAATCCATGATTAAGGATTTAGTAGAAGATACGCTGGAAAGTCAGTTTCAAGGACTGATAGAAGAATATTTGGAAATAATAGACCCCGACTGGGGATACACCCCGGATATTCACTTTGGCTCCGGTGGAACAAATTTAGGCCTCGAGGTCAGATTCTACCCAGGGGGCGAAGATGGTTCTTCCAGCATTGGATTGGCAGTGGAAAAAAGCGAGCTTGAACTTACTCTGGACGGCTCAATAACATTCGAACTTGCAGATGGTAGCTATGTACAGGGCTCAGCAGATACTAGATTGCTCTTGGAACCAACTTCCTATCATTTGAGTCTTCGCTGGGACATAAAGCCATCCTGGCGACTCCATCCCTATATTGGTTTTGGCGCCGGCATAGGCTCCCTGAACGGAGTCCTCACCTATGATGATGTTAGCGTTGAGGCTTATGATGCCTCTACAGCAACAACTGTAACTGTAACGTACCCCCCTGGCCAAATGGACCTTGCTGATTTACTAGAAGACGCCGGGTACCCGACAATACCTCTGCCTATTCTCCAGCTCAATCTTGGATTCAACTTTAAAATAACCAATTACCTTCATGTCTTATTTGATGCAGGCATCTGGAATGGATTTTTAGTAAGAGGAGGAGTTTGCCTCAGGGTTTAGATTTTCTCTCCGGAAATTACCATAGTTTAGTTTTCCTCAGATTTTCTTCTTTTCTGTCATTATAGTCGAACCTGGTCTTCAGATGGCTAAGAATCTATTAATAAAAAATGGTAGAATTTTAAATCCGTCTTCTAAAGAAATTAAAGAGAGTGATATTTTTTTAGAAAATGGAGTTATTGCCAAGATTGAAAAGGCTAAAAAGGTTTATCCCTTTGCAAAAGTTCTGGATGCGGAAGGTCGAATAGTAACTCCTGGCTTTATTGACTTACATATTCAGGGGGCTGGCGGCGCTGATGTCCTTGATGGCAGGAGAGAATCACTTGAGATTATCTCCCGTACCTGTGCAAAGTTTGGCACTACCAGTTTCTTAGCTACTACTCTTTTTCGTTCAGAGGAAGATAATCATCATTTAGAAGTTGCCTCTAAGAGCGTGGGAAGTGATTTGGGAGGAGCCAATCTTCTTGGCATTCATCTTGAAGGTCCTTTTATTTCTGCGCCAAAAAGGGGTATGATTTTACCTGAATGCATATTTTTCCCCTCTCTAGAAATTCTTAAGAAGATTTTGGATTATAGCAAGGGAAAACTTCGCATGATGACTATAGCTCCAGAGATAAAGGGAAATCTAAAAATTATAGGAACTCTGGTAAGAGAGGGAATAGTTGCCTCCTTTGGTCACTCTAATGCTTCCTACGAGGAGACTTTAAAGGGGATGAAAGCAGGTATTTCCCATGTTACCCATCTTTTTAATGCTATGCCTTCCTTTCATCATCGAAAGCCAGGACCCCTTCTAGCCATCTTTCAGGCAAAAAGAGTTATTGCTCAAATCATCTCCGATGGAGTCCACCTACATCCTGAAATATTGAGATTTACCTATGACATATTAGGAGAGGATAGGTGTATCGTAATTACGGACGGCTTGCAGGCTATGGGGCTCCCTGAAGGAAGGTATACCTATAATGGAGTTGAGTATGAGTCACGAAAGGGCACGGCAAGATATTTCGATGGGACTTTAGTGGGTACCTCTTTAGGCCTAAATCAATTACTAGAGCGATTTATTCGGTTTAGTGGATGTTCTTTAAATGCAGGAATAAAAGCGGTTACAGAAAATCCGGCTAAAGTTCTCGGCATCCAAAATAGAAAGGGGAAAATTGAATTAGGTAAGGATGCAGATTTAGTCATATTAGATGGAGACTGGTCTGTTTGGTCCACCATTGTAGAAGGAAAGGTTGTTTTTCATAAGTAGTGAAGTTATATTTATAGCTCTAAACGTAATTGTTGACTGTGCGCTAAAATAAGGTTTTGTTGAGGAAGGATTTCTCGACTTTCCTCCTTGGAACCAGTAAGAAGGATAATTTTATTTTATCCTTTATGCGGCTTCCCTAAACTAAGCGAGGCTATTTTGATGAACTTACTCTATCTCAATAATCTTGCCAGAGTCGGCTGATTTCATCTCCCTGAGCACAATCTCTAAAGAATCCCTGGCTGATTGAGCACTGGCTTCGCCAGGTTCCTCATTATTCTCCAGGCAATCAATAAAATACTTTATCTCTGAGAAGTAACCTCCCAAATCAGCAATATTCCCTCCTCCATCCGCCTTAGCCTTTAATTCAGGCTTTACAGTGGGGTATTCTATCTCTTTACCCGACCTATAGATAGCTAAAGTCTTCTCATGGCGTGAATTAAACTCGACCGCTCCTTTTTCAAATAAAGCCGTATAAGCCATAGTAAAGGGAAAATTATCCGGCATATCCCAGCCACCTTCAGTGAAAGCTATCACCTCATCAGGGAAGGTAAAGGTAGTAAAGGTATGAGCATATTTGAGCCTACCTGGGGAGACCCGCGAAGCCAAAGAGACAGGTTTTCCTAAAAGATATAGTAGATAATCAGTATCGTGAATATGTAAGTCTAAGAGGGCACCTCCGCTCCTTTTTGCATCAGCAAGCCAATTATCCCAGGCATAGGTAGGAGTAGAAGCAAGACGAGTTAAGGTAATACTAAAGAGCCTTCCTAACTCACCAGTCTGATAGATTTTTTTTAATATAACATATTCTTGCCAGAAGCGAATCACCTGAGCAATCATCAATTTAACCCTGGCCTTCTTAGCCGCCTGGAGCATCTCCTCAGCATCTTTTACTCTTAAGGCAATGGGCTTTTCACAGAGGATGTCTTTGCCTAGCCGTGCAGCTTCAATCACACACTCTTTATGAAGAAAAGTAGGCAGGCATATGTCCACTGCATCAATATCTTCCTGATTCAATAGCTCTTCCAGGCTAGAATAAGCAGTAGCCTTATGTTTATCAGCTAAGAGCTGTGCTTTCTCTAAATCACTGTCTGCTATGGCGATAAGCTTTGCTTTATTTAGATTCCCATAAACCTCAGCGTGCATTCTTCCCATAAAACCTGCCCCTATAATTGCTACTTTAATCATTCTTCTTTCCCTCCTTTATTTATTCTTACCTATCTATCCAGAATAAAATCCATACTCCTGGAAGTATTATATATTAGAGCCTCTGGATGCTGCGAGTAAGGAGGCAGTATCTCGGCAGTGATATAATCATTGTAGCCTACCTCTCTTAAAGCTTTCATCACCCCAGCCCAGTCTATATCTCCTTCCAAGAGATCACAAAAGCCATTGACATTTCCTATAGCTCTCTTGAAATCCTTAATATGGACTTTTTTTATTCTCTTTCCCAAAATCCTAATCCAGTGTTCGGGATAGCCAGTGACAAGGGTATTGCCTACATCAAAATAGGCACCTAGATAATCAGACCCCAACTTGTCAATAAAGTCTCTCATTTCTAAAGGAGAAAGCAAGAACTTGTTCCAGACATTTTCAATACCAATATTGACCTTATATTTCTCTGCTGTGGCAAGACATTCTCGTAAGGATTCAAGCGAGTGCTGGTAGGCAACATCATAAGGAACAATTTCACCTTCTGGTTTAAAAAAGACATCCACGGCTCCGGGAATTACCAGGATAGTATCAACACCTAAATAAGAGGCTAACTCCAACATTTTCTTGACGATTCCCTTTGCTTTATCTTTCACTTTATCATTAGAACTACTAAGGGAATAATCCCAGAATAGACCTGTAGCTAAACTACTCAATTCGATTTCTACCTCTTTGGCTGCTTGAACTATCTTTTCTACATCTTGCCTGGTAGAATCAAGACTCAACTCTCCTTTTTCTGCTACAGTTAGCTCTATTGCCTCAAAACCTGCTTTCTTAGCTAGCTGCATACAATCCTTCAGGCTCATTTTAGAGCCATTAGCCAACTTTTCCGCAAAAGACCAATAATTGATACTCTTTTTCATAACACCTCCTTCCTTCTGATCATCTTCTTTTCTTTCGTCAATTCTGTAATCGCCTCAATTGCGCAGATAACGGTTATCCACCCTCGCTCGATAAATGGAAAAGAAGAAGTCTCTACCAATAGTTTAGTTATCAGTAAAGGTATCCTTATCTATTTTTTTCGCTCCTTGGCAGTGAGTTTATACACTTTCTCTAATAAGTCTCTATCGATTTGAGTTTGTTTTACTTTCCGACGTTCCATAACTATTCTTGCCACTTCGACTACTCTGTTTAGCCTGTTCTCTGTAAATCCGTCTTTGCCTCCCCAGCTAAAAGAGGGAATATACTTGGGGACAATACTTCCCCCAAAAATATTACAGGCTACTCCAATTATGCAACCTACATCGAGAAGTGTCCCGATTCCTGCCTTGCTATGGTCTCCAATAAACGAACCCACTTTTATCTCACAGGTATCAACCTCTTTTCCCTCAAGGTGCACCTTTATTTGACCATAGGTATTTTTAAGATCACTGGTGGTAGTCAGGGCAGCCAGGTTTACCCACTCTCCCACATAAGAGTGACCTACAAATCCATCATGGTGTTTATTGGAATAAGCATAAAAGATTGATTCTTCTATTTCTCCGGCTATACGACAGGCAGGGCCAATACTACACCCTTCTCTTATCTTTGCTCCATCAATGATAGTCCCCTTCCCTATATAAGATGGTCCATCAATAACGGTAGGAGGACGAATCTTCACCTCCTCCTCAATATAAATAGGCCCCTTTTCAGCATTTAAAAACACTCCTGGCTCAATGAACGTTCCTTCACCTATATAAATCTGACCAGGATTGACCAGATAGACACCCTCCTTTAGCGTGCCCTTTATGCCACTTTTCCTCGCCAGTTCAAAATCGGCTCTTATGGCTTCTGCATTTAGTCTTATCAAATCCCACGGATACTC
The DNA here is from genome assembly GCA_964594375.1 of uncultured Clostridia bacterium. GTDB lineage: Bacteria > Aerophobota > Aerophobia > Aerophobales > AE-B3A > AE-B3A. The sequence continues at coordinate 20,835 of CAZQMG010000013.1, forward strand.
TAGCAGATTGAATCCATTTTCCCTCTTTGCCGGACTAGATTCAATCTCCTTTACCTGCACCATATGCTTAGCTTGATTTAGGCTCTGCTCAATTCTTTCCGGTGAGGAAAAGGAAAGTTTTCTTAGGGTAGCTTTGCTAAGGTGGGCATAGACTATATCATTTCCCTGAATAACTATCTCCTCTTTACCCTGCAGAGATATCTTCTTTTCCTTGAAAAAGAGAAGTCTTCCATTAATAAAGAGAACACTATTCTTCTTGAGTTCCTTCAGTTGATTGACTCTAAGAACTCCCATTCTTTGAGTAATAATAGGGGCAAGATAGGAGCGACAAAGAAGATAAATGTTTTCCTTATTAACTAAGCCATCTTCGCTGATGGCCTTTAAGGTTTTCTCCCACAAAGTACTAATCCCGCAGCGAAGGTCATAAACGGGCCTGGTCAAAGTAAGGGGATAAAAATTCTCTACCTTCCTATCTTCAAAGATACATAAAACATAACTCATTTACTATTCTCTATGTCTTTGGAATTTATTGATAATAGTAACTCACTAAACGCCGCTAAAATAATCGTACCTATTGGAATGCTCCCTTTCCATCAACCCTATTTATACCACAAACTACCTAAAAAGTAACCCAATTGTGTTTATTGTATATATCACTCAAGCCCACAGTATTTCCCAGAGCAACAAATCGAGTTCCTCAGTATACTTCGGATTACTCGGTCTTGATATGATTAAGCTGAACATTATCTATTACCTATTGAAGTGCAAAAGCAGGCTCATTTTGAATCGAATCCATTATACCTTTGATTGATTTTAGTTCATCAGGTTGCCCGTCAATAGCGAGCCAAACAGAGCCCTCTGCTCCGCAAACACCACCTCCTGCAATAAGTGCCGCATTTGCTCCTGAGAGAAGGAAAACGGCCTCCAATTCTGTAATGATTTCACAATGCACTGGATACAGTCTTGGTCCGATAGAACCGGGCGTATTCAATCTTTCTGCTAATTCATCAAGATTTCCAGTGACGCGCTTTTCAAGACCAACAGGAACAATAAGGCGCACACGCCTTCCAATAACAGCCTGCATCGATATAGCGATAGTACCACCTTTTGGGTGGCCAATAAGAATAGCGGCTTTCTTTTCCTTCAGGTCAACAGAATTGGCGCCTTTCAGAATAACATCTCCTTCCTTCAAATCGTCGATAACATCATAGACGGTCTTGCCCTTCTGCCACTTTCCATTAAGGAGAACTACATCGCCTGGAAACTCTGATTCATCTGGAGACCTTCCACTGTCAGTTGTTGGAATATTAGGTGGAAATGTAATTCCTCGGAAAAAGCGTCTTCGCATAAAGCCATCACTTTGATCAGTAAGTTTCAATATTTCCTCAGCAACATAGCCGTTTGTTGTACCGGCAATAATCACTACTGTACCTGAAGAAAGAGCTTTCTTCACATCTGCATGTTGAGTAATTGCCCTGGCGATAAGCCTTTTTCCTGCTGCTGGTGTAATTGTCACTTGAAACATAGTATTCCTTCTTTCTGCTTTTTGGTTTTCCGCCGCCTATCTTTCATTGGCGCCAGTTTATTGCATACAACTCAAAATAACCTAACTACTTCGTTTATGCTCCCAAACTGGCATCTTTTGCGAAGTACTTCGTACATGCACGACTTTATCGGAAGTTGCATGTTTATTGATGAAGGATGTTTACTACCCTGCCGATTATTTAGTTGATCTTCTCATGTTTAAGGTGACCAACTCTATACAGAATGATGTAACGATCCGCCGGTTTCATAACTTGAGATGTTTTTTGCTTCGCATTACCCCTTTG
>CAZQMG010000014.1:0-22534 GCA_964594375.1 uncultured Clostridia bacterium
CCGACAATTGTGCCATAAATGGCACCGCTACATTTGCTTCGCTCACTCTGTTCGCTCGCAATGACGTGCTCCCTGATTCCGTCACAACAATCCTGCCCTTTTCAACACAGTCGCTGCTGCTCCTATAGCTCCAGAATTACCACTTAGGGCAGCAGGAACTATTTCTACTCTTTCTATAGCAGCGGCAAGAGCATTTTCTCGTGCATATTTTCTCACTGGTTTGAATATTAGAGCTCCAGCGGCAATCATTCCTCCAGAGAGAATAACCATTTCTGGATTTAACACATTCACTATACTAGCAATACCAATCCCCAAATATCTTGCTGTTTCCTCTACTATCCATCTACTGAGACTATCTCCCTTTTCTGCCGCCTTATAGACTAGCTGGCAGGTGATATTCTCCCATCGGTTCTTCACTGCATCGGCAAGTATACTTTTTTTTCCTTCCCTTATGGCAGCCAGAGTCCTTTTAATCACTCCTGTAGCTGAAGCGTAAGCCTCAAGGCATCCTTTCTTTCCACAACCACAAACAAGTCCACCTTCATGAATTATCATATGGCCTATTTCGGCTGCTGTATCCCAGGCTCCGTGAAGAACTTCCCCTTGGATAATTATTCCTCCTCCTATTCCTGTACCCAGAGTGAGCAGAACGAGATTATCAACATCTTTTCCTGCACCCCTCCACCATTCACCCAGGGCGGCAGCGTTAGCATCATTCTCTAAAAAAATAGGCAGAGCAAGTTTATCTCTTAAGATATCAACCAGGGGGACATTGGTCCAACCAGCTAAATTAGGAGCAAAGTGAATTAATCCCTTTTTGATACTTAGTGGTCCAGGGCTACCTATCCCCAGGCCGATTATAGACTTAGAAGAAATCCCCAGTTTAGCCTCGCTCTCTTCCAGTATTCTCTTTACTGAATTAACTATTTGAGAGAGGGCTTTATCTTTGCCCTCCTTAGCCAGGGTAGGTCGAGTGTCTCTACCCACTATTTCTCCTTTCCCAGTCATAAGGAGAGAAACAATATTAGTTCCTCCCAGGTCCACGCCTACAATATAATCAGGTGCCGCACTCATTCTTCTACCTCATTTTTTCTTTTCACATTTCACCAGAACTAGGAGGCTGGTGAAAAAGTGGTTTTTTGTAGAGGTTTCATTTATGAAACCCGCTTTGCTAAGGGGTCCGATAAATCGGACCCCTACAATACGGGGATTTTTCACCCGCCTCCTAGCACTAATTTAAAATTCTATCAGAACCACCCTTTCAGTCAAGTAGTGTGGTAAATGTATTAATCAAAATGCGCTATTTAGTGATTCAGAGTTTAAAGTACACTATTCCAAATACGATAAAGAGGGAATTTTGAATACAAATCAAAGGCAGGCACTATCGAGAATAAAACGAGGATTTGATCTCTTCTTCACACTTTGGCGTCCGCTTAATAGGCAGCTTGATAACAAAAGCGGTGCCTCTTTTTGGGGCAGAGAAGACCTTTATTATTGCACCATGGTTCTTCAATATTCCATAGGCAACTGTTGCTCCTAAGCCGTTCCTGGTAGGTTCCTTGGTAGTAAAGAAGGGTTCGAACATTTTTTTCCGAACTTCCTCGGACATTCCGCTTCCTGAGTCAACAATCGAGATAGCGACAGAATCTTTTTCCGTCCCTGTTTTGATATCAAGCTTTCCGTCCTTCGGCATAGCCTCAACAGCATTAATCAGTATACTTATTAGAGCCTTGCGCAACTGGGACGAGCAACCCAAAACGGGAAAAACATTTCCCCATTCGGTATTTACCCGAATTCTCTTAGCCTTGAGATACGCTGAGACCTCACTCAGCGATTGTTTGGTAACCTGGTCAATATCTACCGTTAGAACTTGTTTACCAGAAAGTCCTTCCATAAACTCCAGGATTTGACCTACCTTCCGGGTCCCTCGAAAACAAGATTCGCTGATTGATTTTAGCCCTCTTTTGATCACCCCATTCCCTGCTTCCTTTATCTCTTGGCCGATCAAATCAGCTTCCAGGATAATAACAGTCATAAGATTGTTGAAATGATGGGCTATTCCGCCCACAAAATCTGTCAGAGCCTCAAGTCTCTGTGATTGAATGAGCTCTGCTTCCTTTTCCTTCTGTTCGCTAATGTCTCTGCCGATTCCCACCACCCCCCTTGTCTTTCCTGAGGACTCTCTCAAAGGAGACCAATCGATGGCATAGGTAGCTATTGAACCGTTTTTTTGTTTGAGCCGATAGACACAGGATTTCATCTGGTCTTCGGCAATCACGTCAGTGATATCTTTCTGGGCCACTTCTAAGTCTTCATCAGCAATGAGTGTTGACAGGGAACTATTTATAATCTTCTTGACATCGTAACCTAGAAGTGGCATTATCCTCTGATTTACAAAGGTAATCACTCCCTTTCTATCTACGGTGATTATTAAGTGGGAGACATTGTGAGTTAGAGCTCTCCATCTTTCCTGGGATTCCTTAACCAGAGATTCCTTTCTCTTGAGGTGAGCGATATTGTGGGAAATCTCCCCAATAGCGGCAGGTTTACCTTTTCGGTCCATTATGAGGAAGGCGTCGATACTGACCTCAATTTCGGATCGGTCCTTGCACAATCTGGTGGTTTGGTAACCGGGGACTTTCTCGTTCTGCCTGATTTTATTCAAGAAGGAAAAGAAGTCTGTGGTTAGCCGAGGGGGCACCAGAGGGATGTACTTTTGTACAACTTCTTTTTTCTTCCAACCATAGACTCTCTCAAAAGCAGAATTCACATCCAGGATATATCCATTGAAATCAATTATATTGAATGGATCTGGTATGTTTTGCACCAGAAAATCTATTTGAGACCTACCTCGCCACATTTTCTTGCTTCGTGATAATCTTTTTTCAAAGACAGAACTCTTCATCTCATTATCCTTTACTTAAGCTTATGATAAGACAAATGGTACGGTAAAAGCTTTTAGGGTGAGATCCTTTCTGAAATGTGTACCCGTGAGCTGCCATTCTACTGTCTTATCCTCATAAATCATAGAATTGGCCATATTTATTTTGGTCGGAAGGGTAACTCTTATTACAAGAGTATCGGCGGCTATCCGATCGATTTTCCCTTTCAGTTTACCAACCTTTATCTCCAATGAATATGTTTTATCCTCTTTTTCCTCAAACTCAATATATCGACTTTGATTGAAGTCTACCTGATACCCTGATTGAAAAGTATGCACAATGTAGTCTTTTCCATTTGCTTGTTCTTTTCTCCTAATTAATTTGTAGTCTCCCTCGAGCTCTAGAAATAGATAATCAAGTTCTAACATCCCCAATGATCCCTGACTGTCCTTAGGTTGTTCCTCAAACCAAAGACTGACTGAGAAAGCCCCTTTTCCATCCGGACCAAAGACCATGTCCTGTTCTCGAAGAAATCCAGCCGATCCTTGAGAGAGAGGGGTAACTTTCACTATTTCCGGTTCCTTTCCAGCTTTCTCACTCACCCGAGTATTAAAAGGAATATCCTTTCTGGAGCGTTCTATTGCTCTTCGCCCCAGGATAAGTGCTCCAGCCAAAAGAAGGAAGAGAATGAAGCCCCCCATAAAGGAAAGACGAATGCTCCCCTCGGTTACCAGCCCGCCAACGAGACTCAAACCACTCAAGATAAAACTAATGACACTGAAAACTAACATTTGATTCTCCTTTCTAATTCAAGTTTTTTCCTGGCTCAACTTTCAATTTTTCCAGGATATATGAATAGAAATCTTTTATCCTCATTTTTCCCGCCAGACAGCACATTCTCTTCTATTTCCGAAACTTCTGATTCTTGTGAGTAGATAAGCGGTTTTTTACCTCGCTTTTTAAACCAGAGTGACTCTAGAATAATACCGTTTGTGTTCACGGAAAAAGAACTATTGATTTTCTGGCTTTCTTCATCCCAGATTCGGTAAACTAAGCTGTCTTATGCCAAAAATTCATTTTTGGACTTTTTTTCGAGCTATAGTTTCATCCTAAGGTGCAAGTTAAGGTGGCAATCTTTACTCCTTGTTCTCAAAGATTCGCTTTTTGTCTAGATTGAGGCAATTTTTGGCGTACCTTCCCTATAAAGGAAAGAGCAATATTTCATCAACTAAAAAGAAGAGTTCAAACCCATATCTTCTTATGTATTCTTGCTTATCATCTCTTGGTAGCTGATGAGGGTATCCATACCTCCTGGCTGACAGTTAAGGATACCTTAAAACTCATCAGGTAGCAACAGTAATCTTGCCCACAACCAGTGGAGAAATCTTAAAGATTGGCAAAGGAGTTAATGCAGAACCTCCTCATCTTGAAATCTATAAAAGCCTTAAAATTTCTTCTGAGGTTATGAAACCTATAAAAACATGGCACACTTCAAATATAGTGACTGAACGGACTCGCAAACTACCATAAACACCACATTTCTTTCTAGAATTGCGGAAGTGAGGTTAACTCTCGTTTGCTGAGACATCTAAGGGGAAAACGGGAGGCATTCCAGTTTTGACTAACCATCTTCCCCACTGCTTCGGGTAGTTTAGCCAGGGGCTCAAAAAGATCGTGCTTTAGGCAGGCTCTTTCTAGAGGGTTCCTTATGTTCCAGGCGTAGACCTCTGCCATCCTTTTCACTCTCTCTTCCGGTCTCATCTCCATTTCCACTCTTATTAAATGACTCGAGTTTTAGGGAAGAAAAAACCACTAACGTGTTCACGGTTAAATACGACTGGCCCTATGAGTAGCGGGTCTTCCCGCGCTTCTCCATCCCTGAAAGAGCCTTTGCCTAGTTCGGGGGAGGAGATGGCTATCTTTTCTGAGATTGTAAGACAGCATTTACTTCTCTTAATACCTTATTGTAGTCAAAAGGCTTGGATACAATAAAATCTACTCCCCTTTCCTTCATCTTTTCTTTGCTGGTAACCACTGCCCAACCAGTAATCAGTCCTACGGGCACACTCGGATCTATTTCTTTTATTCTTTTGGTAAGCTCCCAACCAGACATCTCTGGCATTGCGAGGTCCGTGAGAACCAGATCAAAATGAGCCTGGTTGAACTCCTCCAGTCCCTTCCTGGCGTTTTCTGCCAGAGTTACCCGGTGACCCTCATCCTGAAAGACCCTTCCCAGCACATCTCTTACACCTTCTTCATCATCAATAACTAAAATCTTTGGAGAAGAAACCTGTTCGGGAGTTTTAAGTTGTTCTTCACCTGAAGGACTTTGTCGGCGAATGGGGATACTGATGGTAAAGGTGGTTCCTTTTCCCTCGGTGCTTTCTACCTTTATCTTTCCTTGATGGCGTTCGATGATTCCATAAGAGACCGAAAGACCGAGACCCAAAGTCTTTGGACCTTTTGTGGTAAAGAAGGGATCGAAGATCTTTTCCTTTAAGGTGTCGGGGATACCCTGGCCAGTATCAGTAAAGTAAAGCAAGATCTCATTTTCTTTGGCCTCGGTGCGGGTGGTAATTTCTCCTCCTTCGCTCATACTCTCTACGGCGTTGAAGATGAGGTTGGTGAAAACCTCCATTAGCTCAGATCTACTGCCTAAAAGAGAAGGTAGCTCTCCTAGCTCCTCCTTTATCTTAATTGTAACTCCCTTTGCTTCGGCCTCATACCTCCAGCGAGGAGAAGTAGAGGCAATAGCGGATCTTACAATCTCATTTAGGTCAATCTTGGTAAAATCCCGGGTGGAGAGTTCGGTGCGGGTGAAAAGCCGCATTCTTCTTACTGCATCTCCTCCCTTATAGACTGTTCGAATAATGATCTTGAGGCGCTCTTTGATTTCCTCGCTCTTATAGCTTTCCACTCCCATTTCTAAAAGCTGAGCATTTCCTAAAATGATAGCCAAAAGGCTATTAAAATCATGGGCCACTCCTGCCGCCATCTCTCCCAGAGCTTTGAGCCTTTCTGATCGGATGAGAGCCTCCTCTGCCTTCTTGCGCACGCTGGTATCGCGGGCAATGGCCAACACCAAAGATTCATCTTCGATCTTTACTGGGTACGTGTTTATCTCTACTGTGACCTGTTTGCCGTCTTTCCGGTTTGAAATAAACTCGTCCGGCCCAGTGGGCTTCCCCTGAGCACTTTTGGCTAGATTCGCAGTCACCTTCAGGACTTGCTCTGGGGGCAGCAGTTTCAGTTTCAAAAAATTCTCTCCTATCAATTCTTGCCTTTTATAACCGAATAATTCCTCCGCTGCTTTGTTGCTATCAACAAAAGTTCCTTCTAAATCGGTCAAATAAAGGCCGTCCGGGGCAAATTGGAACAATATCTTTAGTCGCTCCTCGGAACTTTTCAGTTCTTCCTCGGCCTTCTTGCGCTCGGTGATATTCCGAGAAATGCCCATAGTACCTATTACCTGGCCCTTCTCATTATGTTGAAGTATTTTGGTAGCAGAGAGCCAATGTTCGGTGCCATCCGCATGAGTAATCTTCTCCACCTTGTCAACCAGGGGTTTATTGAACTCCATTACCCAATTATCATGGGCAAAAGCCGCTGCCGCTTGCTCGTGGGGAAAAAAGTCGAAGTCGGTTTTCCCAATCATGTTCTCAGGAACGGTGCCTGAAAACTCAGCCCTTGCTTTGTTTACCCTGATAAATCGATTCTTATCATCCTTAAAGTAGATGTGATCAGGGATATTATCTATAAGCGCCTGCAGCAAGTCACGTTCCTCAGCTAACGCCTCTTCCACCTTCTTGCGCTCGGTGATGTCCATCAGTACTCCTTGCACCCCAACAACGAGTTTTTCCCTGAAGAGCGGCCGGCTGGAAGTACGAACCCAGCGGATTTCGCCGGACTTGATCCAGACCCGATACTCATTTTCTTCGGTATAGCCAGAAAGGACTCTTCGAAAATTCTTGGTGCTCCGTTGCAAGTCCTCCTCGTTGATGAACTCAGTGAAAGATCGACCCATGACTTCTGAGGGACTATATCCGAGGAGCGATTCTATGGCGGGGCTGACATGGGTCGTCACTCCATCCTTGTCAACAGTATAAATGACAACATTTGCGCTTTCTAATAAGTCCCGATATTTTTTCTCTGGGGGTATTCCTTTGGTAGGTGCACCTCTGATAGTAGTTAAGACGGCAATGAGGAAGTAGATACTGCCGAGGTACTGGGCGGACCTTCCTGCCCATCCCATGGGGCTGCCGACAGCCCTCTGAAGGAAGAGGGCGGATAAGCCTACGGCGATCAGCGCCAGGGCCAGGAAATACCAGTATAGAAAGCCTGACTTCGACTTGAAGAAAGATCTCATGAAGAGGAGGGAGGAAATAGCGAATAGAGCCACCGCAGTTCCCAAAACCCCCTGCCTTAACGGCGTGGCGCCTATTCTGTAGATGAAGAAGGGTGGGATCGCGCCCTGAAGAACTGCTATCGTGAGCACGGCCATGAAGGCCAGCACTCCAAGATAAGCAACCATCACTTGAAATTTCCTGAGCCTCCACGCTGTCTCTGGGGTTACTGCCGCTAAGATTGAGGCCGCACTCACGAGATGAAAGACTGACCCGAATAAAGCCCCAGTACTGTGTATAGTCGCGCCAACTTCTGCTCCACCTGGAGCGCCTAACAACCAGCCAACAACATAATTTCCGGCGCCGAATGCCAGCACCCCGCTGCCTAGCAAGAGAAGGCTAAGTGAACCAGTTGTCAAATAGCTTTTTGCTGAGAGGTAGGCCACAATGATTGCTATGACAGAGACAAACACCATATCCAGTAGGGGTAGTAGAGATGGCTCGAACATCACTCTGATGTCTAATATGGCCAGGGTTGCGATGAGGGCTATAAACGCAGGAACCGGTATTGCGGCAAGACTCCTAAGCAAATATGAGGAAGTCCTCTCCATACTCCCAATCCCTTTTTCGCTTTCCTGTGGCATCTTCTCCGTCCGCTGATGCTCGGTTCCTGATGCTTTCAAATCAGTAACTCGTCGGCGCAAGATTGTAAACTCATCTTCTGTCTTGTCTTGGTCATTCATCTTAATTTACCTCCTCAAATAGGCAGTAATTTCACCTAAGTGGTTGTTAGAGCCATTCCATCCAAATTAAACGATAGGCACTGTTGCCAGCGTGAAATCGGGGAGTGGAAAAATATTAGTTGATTTTCATCAGTCGATTTCCTTGTATTGACTAATCCCTAATTAGTCTTCCGGGCTTTGGACCCTTTCTCCAGAAAAATAGTCCTGCCATGGAGAATTTTACCTATTCTTGATGGATCTTCAGATACTTTATTTTTCGTCGCAGGGTATTTCGATGTATTCTCAATAGCTTTGCTGCCTTAGTTTGATTCCAGTGAGTGCTCTTCAAGGCTTTTTGGATGAGGGTTTTTTCCCCTTCGAGTAGCGAAATAGATCTGGGAGATGAGATGATCTCTGAATCCAAAGTCCTCTTCCACGATCTTAAGAAAATATCATCCGGTAAAATAACGTTGTTGTTAGTCAGAACGAGTGCTCTTTCAATGACATTCTCGAGCTCCCTAACATTACCCGGCCACTCATAATCCATTAATAGATCCAGAGCCTCAGCCGAGATACTCTTTATTTTCCTGCCATTTACTCGATTATTCCTTTTTAGAAAATAGTTTACCAAAAGAGGGATATCTTCCTTTCTTTCATGCAAAGGAGGAAGATAGATAGTGACTACATTTAAACGATAGTACAGATCCTCTCTGAAAAGCCCTTTAGCTATTGCCTTCTCCAGGTCCTTGTTAGTTGCGCTAATGAGACGAATGTCAACTTTTACTGACTTTGTTCCCCCTATCCTTTCAAAAGATTGTTCCTTAACCACCCTTAGTATCTTGGCCTGCATGGGTAGGCTCATATCGGCGATCTCATCCAGAAAAATGGTTCCCCCCGAGGCTCCCTCAAATTTCCCCAATTTTCTGGTGGATGCTCCGGTGAAGGCTCCTTTCTCGTAGCCAAACAGTTCACTTTCCAGGAGCGCTTCCGGTAAAGCAGCGCAGTTGACCGGCACAATGGGCTTCTCCATCCTTGAGCTATTGCAGTGAATGGCTTGAGCCACCAGCTCCTTGCCGGTTCCGCTTTCTCCTCTGAGGAGAACCGAGCAATTACTCAGGGCTACTTTCTCAATTAATTTGAAAGTCTTCCCCATTTCTTTACTCTTTCCCACAATACCGGTAAATGTGTATCGGTTTTTTAATTCTCGCTGTAGACGCTTATCATCATCTACGATGAGAATAGAATTCATGAGGATCTCCTCTGACGAGACTCAAAATGAATGCCAAAACTTGCTAAAGGTTGAAACACGTTTCCAAGTCTCACTAATTTCCTTATCGGCAACTTTCATGCCAGGCCCTTTAAGTGAGAGGAAAAGTTGGGCAGGATTATCCAATAAGCTAATCTATTCCATCTATAAAGAATTGAGTAGGTAAAGATGCTTATCCAAAAGATGAGACCAACTCCTCTACTTGCCTATCTGGGTGCACATTAGGCACCAAAGTGAGGCAATTCCTTGAGTGCATACTATCTCTATGATTGATGCTTATTCTCTTGGGTAGCTGCACCAAATGGTGCAGTCATAATTTTCCCAGTCTATTAAACGATTACCAGGGATGATTTATTGGAATGGCTGAAAAGATCCTAGAGTATTTCACACTGGGTGGAGGGTTTTCCCCCGTGTCAAGTCATTTAATTGGAGAGCTCTGAAATAAATCAATAATTTTAATTATTTACCATTCGATGGTCCATTAACACCGGTTTCCATAAATTCAAAAGCACCGATATCATACCCTGCCCCTTGAGCTCTAGGATTCCCGTCGAAATCGTCGCCTGGTGCATCAACGGCCGAACCATTGTCTATGGCCGGTGAATCTTCCTAGAGGCGAAAATTCTCTCCAGAAGGATTGGCGAACATAGGATTCCCTTCTACATAGTCACTGCCATAAATCTCCCCGGGATATTGCCTATAGCCGTCGATTAGATTATGGTCAACGCTAAGATTTTCTGCTGGAACGTCTGCTTCTACTGCGATTTGAAATGATAGGTTTTGGCTACAGATGTTATTTCTTATGACAACATTCTCCGCGTTGGGATTCTCAAGAAGGCCGCCTGCCTCGGAGGCCACAGCAAAACCCTGACCAGGACAGTCATGTACAATATTTCGAAAAACATCGATATTGTAGGTGTGTTTATCCCAGGCATCCACATAGATACCAATGCCGTTTGGTATATCGTGCACATAATTCTGGTAGACTTTTCCATTTGAGGACCCATCCTTTACATCTATGCCCTCGCCTCCGAGAGTCCCAGGACCTGGATGGTGAACATGATTATTCCTGATTTCGAATGTATCAGTGCCAGCCACGGTAATGCATTCGCTGTAACCGTCATTACAGGCAAGCTCAACCTCATTACCATCAATAATTATGTTCCTACAGCCCCAAACACCAATGCCAGATGAATGCGTATTGTAAGTATAGTTTTTCTCAATTATGATATGGTTCGAACCAGCCTGCACAAAAATTCCAGCACTGGCGGAGTTCATCACTGTTAACCCTGAAACCTTAATGTAGCTCCTGCCCGACACATCGAACAATCCGTCCCAATCAAATTCACCCGGTACGGGTATGTCGGTCCCGTCGATTGTCACCGTATCGCCAGGATATGCGATATATGCGATATAATCCCCGGGATTCCCCGAATTGTGTGGTATAACCCGCTCATTGTAAGATCCTTCTTTAACGAAAACCATATCACCGGCAATTAAGGTAGCAGCAGCTTTCTGGATAGTGCACCAAGGCTGGGCTTCCGTACCTGGATTGGCATCACTGCCGCTCATAGTCACATAATAGGTGGCCCCCTGTGCTGGCACCAAGACAAGGGTTGCCAAAAGCAAGCAGGCTAAGATTACAAATCCTACCCTTACAACATAATCGGTAATCATTAAGTTCACCACCCTTTCTTTTTTGATACTCTTTTGATACTCCACTTACTTGCTCTAATTCCGGAGCCAGTAATGTGGGAGGGGCTTTCCCTTAATGGGAATATAAGTATGAATTTCTGTCGCCTTTGAACTTTTGTACTTCAAAAGCTCCTGAATGTATCGTAGTCAAAAGTCCTAACAGTAATCCAGGCTGAGGTAAACTCTCCTAAGGGCTGAAAAGACTTTATTGGTCAGGTTAATCATGCGAGTCATCTAAAATTCATGTTTTTTACGTTGCCAGCCATGGATGAATAGCATCTCTTAGGGCACGGCATTGCGTATATTATCCATACAAGAATTTGGTGGTTAAGCCGAGACTCTTTATAAGCTGTTGAATTTCACTTTTATATATTGGGTTCATCACAATCACGACATCTGGTTGATAGTCTCGCAGAAACTCGGGCGGCACAATTTGCTGCCCAGTTCCAGGAACATATTTACCTTGCTTACGAGGATTGATATCTACCACATACTCAATCTGGTCCTGAGTCTTAAGTATATTCAAGAAGGTCACCCCTTTCGCTCCCCCTCCCCAGACCACCGCCCGCTGCCCCGCCTGTGCCATCCGTTCAAGGTTACATTGCCAGGCCTCGACCTTGCGCCGATATTTATCGGCAAAGGTCACTACATCGGAAACCAACTCTCCAGGGTCATCCCCGGGATCACGCCTAGAATTCCTTAAACCTTCACCTGGCAAAGCCTCGATGCAGAGAAACTGACCCTCGTACGTTTCGTTTAGGTCACAGACCTCGAATCCACACGAACTAAATACACAGGACAGTGAACTTCTGCTGAAGTAAGAACAATGTTCGTAGATCAGGTCCCAAATCCCCAAATCTCGCAACGTAGACAACACGTTCGGCACTTCAAAAAACACGACCGTCGTCGGTCGGTTCCCGATCGAATGACGCACACCGTTCAAGAAATCACGGGGAAATTGGATGTGCTCCAAGACTTGCCGACAACAGATGAGATCTGCCTTATAGTCGGCATGGCGTTCCGAGTAGAAATCCTGGATGAAAGTAATCCGTTCTGCAGTCGTCCCACCGCCGTTTTGTTCAGGCGCATAGCTTGGATCAAACCCAACTCCACGGTTGGTCCCAAGATCGCAGAGCAGCCTTAGAAAATCGCCCTTACCGCAGCCGATCTCGATTATGTCTTTACCGCGCAGATCATAACGGTCTATCAGGCGCGCCGCCAGTGACCCAGAGTAGCTCTGGAAACGGGGCGAGAAGTGCAGTGAGTTTTCATAAGCTTGAGTGTATTCCATTAACTGGGGCTTGAAGGCTAGATTGAAGATGTGGCCACAATCGCGGCAAAATCCCAGCCGGATGTCCCCTCGGGGCACCTGGATGGCTTCCTCTCGGGTTGGCCAGAACAGACAGCAATGGACAGGCACCTGGGCAACTTTGACAAAGACGGCAATGTCCGTCCTGTTGCATACGGGGCAGATGCTTTGTTGTGAAGTGTCCTCATTGCTCATCATTGTCTATTTCTCCGCTTATTCAAGTCACACTCGCTTATCACCGCTGATCGTCAGACCGGCATAAGTTCGGCTGTGACCCCCATCCGGTTGAGGTCCCGCCGAATTTCGTTGCAGTAAATCGGATTCATCACGATCACAACGTCTGGCCTATACTCTCGTAGAAACTCCGGCGCTACAATTTGTTGCCCGGTCCCCGCCATGTACGTTTCGTGTTTGTACGGGTTGATATCGACCGCATACTCAATCTCGTCTTGAATCTTCAAGGTCGTCAGAAAGGCCACCCCCTTTGAACCTGCCCCCCAAATAACGGTCCGTCGCCTACTTTGCCTGATCTCCTGTAAATCCCGTTGCCAGGCATTCAGCTTATGTAGGTAATTTTCAGTAAAATAGGCCACGTCGCGGGTTAGATCTTCCAGATCGTCTTCTTGCACCAGAACCGGCCTACTTCGCCCATTGCCCGGTCTGGCCTCTATCATCAGGTACTGATCGTCATAGTCCTTCCAAAGATCAATGGCATCGAAGCCACATTTTCGAAAGAGACGGGCTAGCGACCCCAGGCTCAAGTACGAACAATGCTCATAATAGATGTCCCAAAAGGCCAAGTCACGCAGAATACGGGTCACATTCGGTACCTGGAAAAAGACGATGGTGGCTAATTGATCCCGCATTGAACGGCGGACAGTGCTGACGAAATCGGCCGTCTGCTGAATATGCTCGAGCGTCATCTTGCAACAGAGGAAGTCACCCCGATAGTTGGCATACTTCTCTGAGTAGAAGTCCTTGATGAAGATGATCTGATCGTTGGCCTGGCTCTGGTTCCGCCGGCTGATGTAGGCTGGATCAAACCCAACCCCGCGATTGTCACCGAGTTCGCAGAGCAGGGTCAAAAACTCTCCCTGCCCGGAGCCGATCTCGATGATGTCCTTGCTGTGCAAATCGTATCGCTCGATCAAACAGGTGGCTAGGTTCCGATGAAAAGCGTTGAAGGTGGACGAGAACGCCTGGGTTGCCTCATATCTGGATGAATATTGGTGCAGGCCAGGGTCGAAGGCGACATTAGCGATAAACCCACAGGTGTGACAAAACCCCAGGGCGATGTCTCCCTTAGGAAAATTCAGGGCCTCCTCCCGCGTTGGCAAGAGCAACACGCTATGCACAGGGACGTTCTTAAGCTCGTAAAAAACCGACATACTGCTTGCACCACAGTTGGGACACACTTGACTTATAGACATTGTTTTACCTCACGAACCACTAAAACGATTGCGTCACTATCTCAAGACCTGCGGTCAGCACTTCTAAACTATCTTAGCTGCGGTATGGGTTGGAGTTTCATCTCGAGATAATTTCGTACCCCTTTTACAAGTATCTTCCTTCTGTAGCGGGTTATTCACAAAATGTGGTATTGGGTTCTATATACTGTATGTGCTAATTTTTTGAGCTTCACCCCTCTATTATACCAAAGAACGGAAGATGCAGGAAATTGCTCTCATTCCCACCTTTACAGGCGGGGAGCTCTCGCTAAAATTAATACCCTATGAAACTCTACCAATCTAATAGCCACGATCATCATTATCTGTACACGTTGGTTCTGCAATTTCTCCTATGAGCTGGGCTAACTGCTTTCTTTGCTGTTCGTAGATGTAGCCGCGCACGGCCCAAGGTGCCGGGGCATTGTGAGAGTCACACTCACTCAGTGCCTTGGGAACCACCGTGTTGACAATATCTTGAATTTCAGAGTGCAAGCCCGCCTGCTCGGCCAGCCACAAATACTCATAGTCCTGCTGGCCTCTTCGCCAGTTCTTCATTCTAATCGAGGCAATCGGGCCACGAAGGCCCCTGTCATCCTGCGGAAATTCTTTGTCCTCACCAGGGTAGAAAAAGGTTCCGCCGCCATAGGCGTACCTGCCATCGTACACTCGATAGTTGTCCTTGAATGGATTGATGTGTCTACTGCCTTGGTAAAAATAGTTCACGTGCCAGAGAAAGTATTGATCTACGTCGTACTTCCAGCTTATCCAAGGAATTACACGAAAATCAATCGCGTCCGTGTCGATAACCTCTGTACCGGAGGAAGGCCGAGTACCATTGTAGAAGCCAACTTTATTACCCTTGGACTGAAGTTCACGTGCTGCGTTGACTACATAGCCAAGAACTATACCATCCTGCTCGTAGCCAGATTGAGCGCCTGTTTGCCAAAAATCTATGTACCCTTCGAAGTCTGTTCGCGGTCTGCCAGCTACGCCTTGCGTGGTGGCGAGTATCAATAACTCTTTCCCTGGCCCTGGGTTATTATGTATCCAGTCACACTTTGTTCTTATCTTGTTAACCGCGTTGTCCCACTCGTTTTTAGACTCTTGTGCATATACCTCATCCCTCATGTACTTGAAAATTTCAACAGCGGGCGCGTTTTGCTTAAACCAGGTAACCCAGGCATCGGAAGCTGCTCGCCAGCCTTGTTCATTATTCGGCTGGAATCCGGAAGTCCGTCCGGCATTGCTTGAGCGATCTTGATCATAGGTACCAATAGAGTAAGTGCCGTGACCCACGTTTTCTCCTGGTCCTTCGTATCCGTGCTCTTTTGTGTAGTATTCTCCGGTGATATATCTTCTGTAGTGATTCTTCATATGATCAAGGTCCCCGTTAAAGCTCAGGTCAAACCGGTGCCGATGTGCCATCTGGTGATAGCGGCCTTCGATTTCGTAGTATTGCGAACTTGGGTAAGTAACATCATGCTTTTGGGCAATCCCATACCGTTCCCCATAAAAGAAGTTCTTAAAATGTGTTTCATCAGGAAGGCCGAAGTTATGTACCTGCAAGGATACAGGAATATCGTGGGTTATCCTCGAATCGACACTTAATTTAAGTGAACCGGTGTAACTACTCGCTGGAGCATCACGGGGAATATAGATATCCACCCATACTCCTTGATTGTTGTTGGGTGCAATATCAAAAGACGCTCCTCCTAGTCCAGATGAAGCTTCAAGAGGGATCAGTGCATCCGGTATCCAACCCAGATACTCATCGCCATGGATATCCTTAGGCCTTGCGTTCCACCACCACTTCCCGCTGGTCCCTGTTCGGTTTTCAATATTTAAGTAGTGTTCAGTAAAGAGCTCGATCCGCTTTCCGACATAATCAAAAGGGTCCGAGGAACCGGTGTTTTGGATGGTGTAGAAGCCACTTGTGAGGCTGTCCAGAGTAACATCGATATTATTGACTCCTGAATTATCACTCTCAATGATAAGCTGAAAGGCAACGATCTCATTCTTGGCGCCGAAGAGATGAATAGTGTGCCCATGCCAGACAGGATTATTTAGACTACTTGCCAAGGGATGATTAAGATCATCTCTTTTGATCCTCTCTCCATCATCAACCGCCCAAACGCGTCTAATGCCGGCCGGATTTGCATAACTTACGGTAGTAAGACTCAACGCAGAAACAATCACTATTAATAAGCCCACTATTGATAGGCCACCTGGAATAAGGTAGAGTTTTTTAAATCTTACTTTCTTCATGTTTTTTTTGCAACCTCTTTCCAAAATTCATTCATATTTTTTTTCTCCTTTGTTATAGATACCCACGCCTTTACAGGCATGGTGCTTTTATAATTCAAGCTGCGCTTGTCCTGCATCTTCCTTTTCCTGCAACCCTATGTATTTTCTTATTATTTCTTCGTTTATTCCCACCGTGGAAACAAAATAACCCCTTCCCCATATTCGGATCCTCCTTTTTGACCTTACCTGTATCTTAGCACATTGTCCGAATTTTGGGATCCACTCTACCCTGATAGCCTCTTCACACTATTCAATTACCTCACCTCGAATCGGTGCTTTACTTGACAGCTAAGGTAGATCTCTTGCTCATACATCTTTGCCACTTCGCTCCACGTTATACCCCGGCGCATCATTCGCGCATTCGCCTCGCAGCGTTTAAGAAAGTCTCGATCGTTGACAAAGCGAAGCATCCCCTCGGACAGGCTTTCGACCGAATTCTGCACAAGCAAACCATTTACTCCGTCCTCCACGACCTCACGACTGGGTTCAATATCAGTCGCGATCATCGGCATGCCCAATGCTCGGTATTCTAACACCTTTAGCGTAGGCTGATATCGCCACGCTGGGACATCAGGAACGTAAGCCAAAGCGACATCATAGCTGGAGACCACCTCTGGGACATTCTCATACCGCACCGGAGACTTTATCGTGATCACGGAATTGAGTTTCAATTCATTCACCAGATCGTGATAGAACCCTTGGGTTCTATCGGGACCCAATAGGACAACTTGAAATTTATTAGTCTCGTGCAGCATCCGCTGCACCGCGAACAGAATTCGCTCGAGGCGACGCACTCTGCTGAGCGTACCTACATAGATGAACTGAACCGAGTTCTCATGGCTCCCCGAAGCTGAATCTTTTGGACAAAGAGTCAGAAAACGTTGGTCTACCGCTACCGGAACGACCGATCCCCCTCTAGGCCACCCCTTCCCCAGGACTCTATGCGCCGCCGCTACGTGACAGAAGCAGGGACGATCATAAATGAACCTAGACCAGATTCGCCACGTCCTAATTGTCCGCCACTCTCTCAATTTCCCGATCAAATCAGTGCTCTCCGCCGGACCATGTCGAATATCAAGAATGAAGCAGATTTGGCGGGGCATAAGCAGCGGAAGCACCCAGGCGCCAAGAGTGGGGTTCACCTGTACAATGTCGGGCCGAGCCCGTCGGAGAAAGGCGCGAACACGCAACATGAAACCGAAGGATACAACTCGCCTCAAGGCCGACGCGACCAGGGGCACTCGAAGTAATGGGTCAGGCAAACGCGCTGGCCGACTCTGCACGCCTACCGTGCGCTCACCATCGTGCCAAGTCAAATCACCGGCTTGGTTGGGAGTTCCCACCCAGATAGTGTGTCTCCGAGCCCGCAGTGCGGAGGCCACCTCCTGATATACGGGCGTCGGTGTACTGGAGTAGAAGTGAACAAGAGCAATATGCATTACTACAACCCTCCGAATAAGAATGCGGAATCAGGATTTATCATACTACCGGAAACACAGATGTGTCCCTAAAGACATCGTGGGAACATGCCACCTGAATTTCCCCAGTAATAAATTTTACTTATCAGAGAATACGTACTGGTCAAGTTCTCTGACTTCGTGGTAGGCAAAAACACTGTATCGACGAAAAATCTCATGCTCTTGAAAAAAACAGGTCAAGAATTCTCCATTGGACACGTCACCCAACGTCGCCCAACGTGGGTCGGGAATGAGGTGTGTCATTTGTGATTTATACTGATTTAGCGCGTTGCGTTTGAGTTCCAAGACATCCCCGATGTAAACGGAGCACCTAAAATCCCTCAGTAACCGCAAGCCTGAGACACAACTTTTTTTCAAAACTCTCAAGAGTTCCCGGTGGCTCCGTATTGGCACGCTTGCCCAGGGCCAGTACTGCCAAAACCATATAGGATATTCGTAGATGATGGTTTTTCTCCTACACATTTGCAGCGCAGACAACACAATTCTGTTGGTCGCTAAATGGTCTTCAGACCACAGTGATGGTTCTTTGTAATAAGGGACGAAGATTTCTCCGGGTTGTTGCTGCAGAAGGATTTCTGTCACTCTATTGGTAGCAGCATCCAGATGTTCACTCAACTTTGTTTCCTCGAACTCGAGAAAACAAATGTCGCACGCACTCAGACCGAGTGAGCGACTCGCGGCGAGACCTTCGCTTGCTCGTATTGCCTTCAACTCATTTTCTGAAATCAATTGTCTGTGCGACTTGCCGCCATCGGTCATGAAGACGATTTTAACGTCTGCTCCAGCTCTCTTCTTCTTGAGAATGGTTCCACCACAACCAAGCGTCTCATCGTCAAAGTGCGGTGAGAAGACGACAGCGGTCTGCCTTAGATGATCCTCATGATACTCGTTACTGATATGCCTTAGCATCCACCTGTAAAACTGGCGTGACTGAGCTTTTAAGAACGAGTTACTCATTACCATCACACCTACATATACTCTTGTACTGGCGCAGCAGATTTTCAACAATCTGGTCCCAGGAAAAGAGTTCGAGTACTCGCTGTCGCCCAGCTTTTGCCATCGATTCCCTTAGATCTTCGTCTTCGAAGAGGAGCAGGATCGCTTCGGCTAACGCTGTAGCATCACCTGACTCAACCAATAAACCCGTTTTGCCATTTACGACAGCTTCCGGTATCCCTCCCACATGAGCCGCTACCACCGGCAGTCCACTAGCCATTGCTTCTGCAACCGGCATCCCGAACGCCTCGCTGAACGAAGGCTGAACATACACATCCGCATTACGATAATGGTTGGTCAATTGTGAATATGGAACAGAACCGGTAAAGCATACCTGAGGCGCTACACCTGAAGGGAGTTTGTCCCGCAGATGTGAGAAGTAACTACCAGAGTAAAATGATGCCAAATCTGCAACCTTGGGGTCGTCACTCAATGTAACGAGAAGTTCAATAGACACTAATGCTGCTGGACCGACTATCTCAAGCCGCGTTCGAGGATAACGCTCAATAACCTTCTGAAAAGCGTCTAACAATACGTGCAATCCTTTCTCCGGCGAAACTCTACCAACAAACAGTAGGCGTTTGGCCTCATTCCTCTTCTTCGCCATGTGGTGACGCTTGCTAACAAAGCGATTGATATCTACACCATTATAGACGGTCTGGCAACGACTGGCGAACTGGGGGAAACGGCGACGGATCTTTTCGGTGATGTAGTTGCTGCAGCCGATAACCAAATCAGCTTTACTAAGTCGCCGTTCGATCATTTCCCGGTCGAGTTGAGTCAACCACTCACAATGCATGCACAAAACAATTTTGATTTTGGGGTTCAAAGCCCGGATTACAGGAACGAACTGAGAGAAATTGTGGATATGAACAATATCGCATTGTTGCCTTCTCAAATCGTGCGCCACTTGTAAAGCATATCCCAAGTGATACCAACTGGAGGCAAAGAAGGGTCGTTTAACCTTATGGGATCTTGAAAACCACTTGGTAAGTCTAAATAACAATCTATCCAAACCCCTTGGCATATGTTGATAATGTACTCCTTCATACCGTTCTGCTCTCTTCCAAAGGCGGCTTCCCCTCTTTGCATATGCAAAGACGATGACATCACAAGATTGAGTTAAGCGTCGCCCGACCTCGTAAGACCATATCCCTATTGAGTTTAGAAAGGGTGGAACGACTCTATCTAGCGGTTGGCTGACGAAAGCCACTTTCACTGATTTTTTCTCTCCTCTGTCCATTATCTCAGTGCAACGCTCGCATTGGAGGCAGAACCCATAAGGGGCGCCAATCCTGGGTCGGAATATAGATGCTCCACTTCCGGATCAAGAACTCTGCCAATAATTGGAACGAGCGCCTTTAGACTATAATGGGATACGGTAAGGGGACAATAAACTTCCCGCCTCTCCGTCGATAGCTTTCCTGCTGTCGCAAAATCTCTTCTGCAAAATTCCAGGCCAGGAGCAACACGTAGTCTGGCATGTCCTCCAGCAGCTTCGAAGGCGGTAAGATGAGTAAATGATTGTCCCCCATGAAGCGGCCGTGTTTGAATTTGTTTAAGTCAACCACATAATCAACCAGCTGCTTATCAATCCCACAGTAGCTCAGCAGGGTCGTCGCCTTAGCTGCCGCCCCGTAGGCCGCAATCTTCTTTCCTTTTCGCTTTAGATCCCACAGTAGATCCATCAACGAATGCTTAATCTCCTGCACCCGATCGGCAAAATCGAGATAGTAACCGACTTGACCTATCCCCTTCTTAGCCTCTTCTTCCAACAGCAACCCAACCCTTTTACCCGCAGCCTCACGCGGCTGCACAAATAGACGCAACGATCCGCCATGGATAGGGATGCGCTTGATGTCATTGAGAAATAGAGCTTGCCTTCTAAACAACTTATCCAGAGCTGTTACCGAAAAGTAACACAGATGCTGATGATAAATCGTGTCAAATTCGCAGCTTTCCACCAGATCAACCACATAAGGGACCTCTATCACCGCTACACCAGTTTCTTTCAACATTAAGCGAATGCCTTGGACAAAGCCATTCAGGTCTGGCACATGCGCCAGGACGTTGTTGGCCAGAAAGACATCAGCCTGCCTTCCCTCTTCTAGCAGTTGTCTGGCCAAGTTCTTACTGAAGAACATGTATAGCGTTGGAATGCCTGCTTCCTGCGCCGCCTGTGCTGGTCCCTTGGCTGGATCGATACCCAGTACTGGAATGTCTCTTTCTACAAAATTCCTGAGCATGTAACCGTCGTTACTGGCAGCTTCAATAACCAGGCTATCTGAATTCAGCTTCCTTGATTCGATCAACTCCTGGGCGCTCTCCCCAAAGTGTAGGAGCAGGGCTTTTGAAACGGAAGAGTAATAAGGGTAGTCTCTACAAAAGAGAATTTCCGGAGACACGGACTCTGTGATTTGTACCAGAGAGCAATGGGAGCAAAATACCCAATCAAGGGGGACAATCAATTCCGGCAGTCTTAGCTGCTCTTCTGTAAGCAGGGCATCGGCCAGAGATGTCCGACCCAAGGACAATATTGGCTCAAGGTCAGTATGTCCACAAGAACGACAGGTTAGCTTTGAGTTATTCATTATAACGCTCCTGATCTTAATGGTCCGGCCACCTTACGATGAGCTTACAAGTTCTTCTGTTCTCCACCGCAGGGTCTTATCTAAACGACCGGTACCTAGCATCTGCTTGATGTGTGCAACTCGTTTGTACTTAGACCCCTCAAACTCCTCGAGGGTCAACCCAATCCTCTGAAAAGCGGTGTATAGTTCTTTCGCCCCTCGCCGCGCATTCCATTGCGGCTTGAATTCGGGCAGCGTTTGCACCAATTTGTAGTTTTCAACCCGGTAACAGCGCTTATCCCGTCCTGCACCCTCGGCATACTCAACACGCGAGCCCGGCACCGTTTCTGCCACAATCTCGGCTAACTCTCCAATTCGATAGTTCTCCTCAGTACGCCCAACGTTGAAGACCTGATTATGGACCAACTCACGCGGTGCATGAAGTATGGCGATAAAGGCACGGGCGATATCTTCGATGTGGACGATGGGACGCCAGGCCATGCCGTCGCTCTTCAGATGAACTCCATTGGTAGTAAAGGCCCAGGCAACCAGGTTGTTGAGCACCAGGTCAAAGCGCAAACGCGGCGATACGCCATAGGCGGTTGCATTGCGGGGAAACGTGGGACTGAAGTTCGAGCCCGCCAGCTTCATTACATCCTCTTCCACACGCACTTTTGAAATGCCGTAAGGGGTGACGGGGTTGAGTTCCGATTCCTCGTTCACCCAATCCTGACCTGCCGCACCATAGTTGCTACACGAAGAAGAGAAAATAAAGCGCGTGGCCCCCACCTCTTTGGCCAGGCGGGCCAGATGCACTGAGGCGGTATGATTGATCTCATATGTTAATTCTGGATTCAGGTCGCCAAGCGGGTCGTTGGAGAGACCAGCAAGATGTATCACAGCATCAAATCCATCGAGATCAGACGCCACAACGTCACGGATATCTTTCTTCAGCGTTGGGATGTTCTGAATCCCATCTTCGTCTCCAAACGTGCATTGTTCATAAAGATCGCTGTCTAAACCTACGACCTCATGCCCTGACTCAATGAGCATGAGAACCATAATTGTGCCGATATAGCCTTTGTGTCCCGTTACAAGTACCCGCATGTTATCAATCCTCCCAAATCTTCCAAGGTGCTTTGCCTGACTGCCAGAGCGATTCCAATATACATTTCTCCCGCAGCGTGTCCATACACTGCCAGAAAGACGTGTGTCGATAAGCTATCAGTTGCCCATCTTTGGCCAGTCGCTCTAAGGGTTCTCTTTCCCATACCATGTCATCGCCATCGATATCACCAATGGATCTAATTCCCCACGTTTGGTCATCTATCACGATGTCCTGGAAGGGTATGTCACCCGCAACCTTAGACGATGTGCAGTCGAAAACGCAGAGTGCCATTATCAACATCCCCAAGACCAGCACTCTCCGCAGCATAAGTTGTGTCATCGGGTTCGTCTGTTTCGTTCGCTTGTTCATCACTTGTCCCCTTGAGCTTTTGCCACTTCCAGATCCTTGATCA
>CAZQMG010000015.1:0-6034 GCA_964594375.1 uncultured Clostridia bacterium
AACCCTCAGGATAATTATCGTCGCTTGTTGCTCGTTGCTGGTCGCTCGAAAAGAAAAGAGCCTAAAACGTAAAATGCAAAATTAAATTCAAAGAAAGAAAAATAAGTTTTAAATTTTGAATTATGGTTTTTCGCTTTTAGTTTTTAGCTTTACGCTATTTTTAATGCATCCCTTCCTAAATAGATAGCCTCGCTTCCTAATTCCTCTTCTATTCTCAGAAGCTGATTGTATTTGCCTAACCTATCAGTTCGTGAACACGAACCTGCCTTGATTTGACCTGTCCCCATGCCTACCGCCAAATCGGAAATAGTAGTATCCTCTGTCTCCCCGGATCGATGAGAAATAATAGCCGTGTAATTATGTCTTTTAGCCATTTCAATAGCTTCAATGGTTTCACTGAGTGTGCCAATTTGATTCAACTTAATAAGAATAGAATTGGCTACCCCAAGGTCTATCCCTTTTTTGAAACGCTGAGTATTGGTTACAAAAAGATCATCTCCCACCAATTGAATTTTCCCTCCCAGTCTTTCTGTCAATAGCTTCCACCCATCCCAGTCGTCTTCTGCTAATCCGTCTTCTATGGAAAGTATAGGAAAATCGGCTACCAGTTTTTCGTAGAACGCAACCATCTCCTCAGAACTCATCTTCGACTTTTTTTCAGCTTTTAAGATATAATTTCCCTTCTCATAAAAACTGGAAGCAGCAGGATCCAGAGCCATGGCTATATCTTTCCCTTCCTTGTACCCAGCTTTAATTATGGCTTCCATAATTACCTCTAGCGCCTCTCTGTTAGAAGAAAGGTCAGGAGCGAATCCTCCTTCATCGCCTACTGCTGTACTGTATCCCTTCTCCCTTAAAACCATCTTTAGGGAGTGAAAAGTTTCACAACAAACACGAAGAGCCTGCTCGAAATTAGAAGCTCCTATGGGCATAATCATAAATTCTTGTAAATCCACATTATTATCAGCGTGCTTCCCCCCATTCAAAACATTCATCATAGGAAGTGGAAGAATCTTTGCTCCTAATCCCCCTAAATATCTATAAAGAGGCAATCCCAAAGAGTTAGCCGCTGCTTTAGCTACGGCCAAAGAGACCCCTAGAATAGCATTTGCTCCCAATTTTTTTTTGTTGGGTGTTCCATCTAGTTCAATTAACAGATTATCAATATCAGTTTGACAGGTAGCATCTTTTCCTTTAACCCTTGGATAAATAGCTTCGTTGACGTTTTCTATTGCTTTGCTTACTCCCTTCCCCATCCATCTTTCTCCTCCATCCCTTAGCTCTATTGCCTCATATTCTCCGGTAGAAGCTCCCGAAGGAACGGCAGCCCTGCCCACAGATTCATCCTCCAGTAACACTTCTACTTCTACAGTTGGATTCCCTCGAGAATCGATAATCTGCCTTCCTCGTACACTCTTAATATTCCTTGACACAGTTAAACCTCCTGGTATTTGGTGAATCGTATTTGGTGAATCGTGAATTGTCAATCAAACCCTACAACCGTTTAGTTTCTTGTTTGCGATTCACTATTCACCAACGACCATTCACTAATTGGCTATTCACTAACAACTAAATACTACTTGGTGCCTTGAGCAAGTTTAGCCTTGTATTCTTCCATCTTTTTCTTTAATTCTGAGGAAGATAAAGATAATATCTTAACAGCTAAAATAGCTGCATTTCTTGCTCCTGCAGTACCTATGGCCATACAGGCTACTGGTACTCCCGCTGGCATCTGAACAATAGAATATAGTGCATCCAATCCCTGTAGATTCGAAGAAGCTAAAGGCACACCAATAACTGGCATTACGGTATTAGCAGCGATTATTCCTGGCAAATGAGCTGCCCCTCCTGCTCCTGCAATAATTACTTGTATTCCTCGCTTTTCTATATTTTTAGCATAATCTGAAGTGGCATCCGGCATCCGATGAGCAGAGAGGATTTTCATTTCATACACAACACCGAAATCATCCAGTATCTCTGAACACTTTTTCATCACTGGAAGATCAGATTTACTGCCCATTACCACACTAACCTGAATCTGAGACAATTAATCCTCCTTCTAGTTCATCGATAGAAACAAATTAGTTCACAGTTCATTGTTGATAGTTCATCGACAGAAAGAACGAACGGTAAACCAGTTGCCTAAGGGGCTAGTAAGTCAATGAACAACGAACTATGAACAATGAACCAAACCAGGAATTAGTAGATTACCTTATTCAAGGGATATTCTACAATCCCCTCCCCTCCTAACTTCTTGATCTTAGGAATTAATTCCCGCGCCTGTAATTCATCCAGAATTACTTCTATTGCCAACCACTCTCCTTCGCTGAGCTTGGAGATAGTAGGTTTCCTCAACGCAGGTAAAGATGTAAGTAATTTTGTTAACTTAGCTTCAGGAACATTCATCTTTAATCCGACTTTCCCCAGTCCGTTCAAGGCACCTTCCAGTAGAATAGCCAGATTCTTTATTTTCTCTTTTTTCCAGGGGTCTTCCCAGGAAGATATATTAGCAATCAACCAGGTAGTAGACTCTAGGACTGTATCTATAACATCGAGCTTGTTAGCTCTCAGGGAAGCTCCTGTCTCTGTAAGTTCAACAATAGCATCTACCAGATGGGGAGGTTTTACCTCTGTAGTTCCCCAGGAGAATTCTATCTCAACTTCTATCCCTTTTTTTCTAAAATAATCCTTAGTCACCTGGACTAATTCTGTAGCTATTCTTTTCCCTTTCAAATCCTCCGTTTTTTTTATATCAGAATCTATAGGAGCAGCTAGCACCCATCTTACCTTACCTAACCCCTGCTTAGAATATAATAGCTCCTTCACTTTCTTCACTCTGGCTTTTCTTTCCGAAATCCAGTCGTACCCAGCTAATCCTATATCCAACATTCCTTTTTCCACATAAATAGGAATTTCTTGTGTCCGAATTAACAAACATTCCAACTCCTTGTCATCCACAGTAAGGATGTAAGACCTCTCGCCCATTCCTATCTGGTAACCAGCTTTTCTAAATAAATCAATGGTCATTCTCTCCAGACTTCCCTTAGGTATTCCCATTTTCAACTTTGGCATCTTTAACCCTTCTTTAGTTCATTGTTCGTAGTTCATTGTTCATCAACAAAAAGAATACGGTTCGTACTCCAGAGATTTTACTCGATGAACTATGAACTCATAACTATGAACCATTTCCAGAAATGTCTAGTTCTTCTATTTTCTTTCTTATTTGTTCAATTATCCAATTATTATCCTGGACTATTAGATTATTATCTTTTATTTTAATAGACCCTCGAGGGGAAAAAAGCTCTTCTAAAGAGGAGACTATACTACTGGCCTGCACATATTTTAAAGGGAACGTCTTCATTTTCGGGATCTTATTAGACTCTTCCAGAGAAAGGACCGCCTTTTCTATCTGAGAGAGTTGATAGGCTCCGTCTTCCACAAGCAGGCTGTTGCTCTCTTCGCTCATCTGAATCTTGCCTTTAGAAGAGAGAATCGACAGTAGCATTTCTCTGGTAGGTTCAGCAGAAGAAAAAAGAAGATAAAAGACCTTCTGTCTTCTTTGCTCTACAAAGGAACCAATTCCATTGAGCACTTCCTGAATCACCTTCACGCTATCCTCATTATCCCTTACTAGAATGGAGTTGGGCGATGCCTCTTTTGGATTTATCTCTATCACTCCCTGGGGAGAAATCATCTCTCCTATCTGCCTGGCCATATCTTCGGCCAGGGCATAGGTGAAAGTAAAAACTCTCTTACTTCTTCCTTTGATTTCCCGGGGAGTAATGATGTGAGGCTCAACTGTAACTACCAGATTCTTTTTGGATGTCACTTTCTCGCGCCTCTTAAAAAGATTACCTATAACGGGAAGTTGGGATAGGATAGGAAGACCGGCAACGCTCTCCGTCTCTTCCTCCCTCATCAGTCCTCCAATGACAATGGTTTCCCCGCTCCTTACCGTAATGTTGGTAGGTGCGATTTCTCTAGAGAAAACCGGGTGTTCCTTACCAAATTCCCTAATATCATAACGGGCTACCATTGGAACGATGGACATCTGAACAAGGTCCTCTCCCACAATATCGGGTTGTACCTGAAGAATAATACCCACTGTTACATACCCCCACTTCGCTGGTATTACCTCTTCTCCTATCTTTACCTCCTCGCTAATCAAGTAGGGCACATCTTGCACCACATATATCCCGGCTACCTGACCGCTCAAGGTACTCACCTGGGGTGCCGATAAAACTTCGCCCTCTCCAGTGCTAACAAGCGCATCAAGGATAGCCTCCAGTTTTTCCTTGCCTGTCATCAGACTGTAGAAAGTATACTGTAGTGCCCCTCCATCAAGTTCTATACCTGTGCCTTCTCCCACTTCTCCTAAAGGAACCTTGACTCCAGTTAAGCGCTCCAGGTTGATCCCGAATTCCCGCGTTGCATTCTCGCTCAGTTCCAGAAGTCTAGCTTTGATTTGAATTTGCCTGGTTTCCAGAGGAAATTCAGCTTTCGCCTTTTCAACTTCATCGATCTGCCACCTGCTCGCCCTTATGGTTATCCTGCCGGTAGCCACATCTACTGACATTGAGGGCTGCCCCCAGGATTCAATGCTTAGAAGTAAGAATAAGATAGTAAATATTGTCAATACAGGGACTACTTTTCCTATACTCATAACTCCCTCCGCTATTATAGCTTTCGGTAATCCTAATTTTCTTAGGCAAGAACTTGATGATATGACTGTGCTGAACAATTTATTCTCCTACCTTGGTCCTACCGTACCCAGATTGATTTCGAGAGTAGGAACTTCCATTTGCATCCATTCTCCCTTGGGTTCCAGACCTTCTATGTCTCCCGGCTTGATTCCCAGGATATTAGCCATAGCCAAAGCCATGCGCTCTAACGACCCTTCCCGGATGTAAAATGTCTGGCTGATCATCTCTTCTGCTCGGGAAGAACTATTCATTTCTTCTATTGCTTCTCTGATCTTCTGCTGATTTCTCTTCAGGTCTTTAATTGTAATATAAACTACACTCTGTTTATCCTCGATGTTTTCTTCTGCACTACTGACAGCAGTTCGCACTTTTTCTGTTTCAGTATTGTTAACTATCTCTTGCGGAATTATGACATAGTCCTTCTCACTTTTATTCCTTTCTTCACTCCCTTCTTTTCCAATTTGGTAGGGAGCAATTATTTGAGCATTTTTGCTCACCTTGTTCTTAAATTGAAGCTCCTTCCAGGCTTCCTCAGGACTGAGATACTTGAGTAAGTATGTCTCTTCTGTCAGCTGAGCCTCTAAAGTATCCTTTTCGCTAATCAGCTCATCTATCTTATTCAGATTCTTTTTAACATCGATAATGGTAAAACGGGAGGCCTCTTCCTTTATCTCTAGACTCCCTTCCTCGGAAAGAATGTCCTCTATCTGTTCAGCCAGAGAAGACAAAGGAGCAAACTTAATTTCATAGGTTTTCTTAAGAGGAATAAAGATATCTCCTTCCTTGATAAGCTTCTCTATCTTAGAAAGATTGTAAGAGGTATCTTTTACTACAAACATACTCCTGGCTTCATTGCGCTCTATTATCTCTCCCAAAGAAGAAAGATTCTCCTCAACCATACTGGCTAGTTCTTCCAAATAGAGATACTTGGCAGTAAAGCTCTTGCTTTGAAGTTGTTTCTCAGGAGTATCCAGAGAATCTAATAATGCCCCTATCTTTTTTAAGGTATAAAGGTCGGAGCTAAGGATTATTTCATTTGCTTGCTCATTTACCTGGAGTTTATCTTCAGGACCCAGGTAATTTTCTAAAAGAGGGGCAACCGAAGAGGCTAGAGCATACCTTAAAGTGAACATTTCCTCTATAGCTCGATAGACATCTATATTTAAGAGAAGCTTTTCCAACTGGACAAAATTACGGTTAGTTTCAGTTAAAAGAAGAGTGTTTGTCAAAGGATCAATCTTGATTTTTCCCTCTGCACTGAGGTAATCCTCAAGCAGAAAAACAACACTATCGACCGGGATAAATTTAATAGTAAAGCTCTTGCTTTGAAG
>CAZQMG010000015.1:6134-9481 GCA_964594375.1 uncultured Clostridia bacterium
AGTAAAGCTCTTGCTTTGAAGCTGTTTCTCAGGAGTATCCAGCCCTGCAATAAAGGCAGCTATCTCCTCTACTTTCGCCTCTTTATCACTAACCACGATTGTATTAGTAGCCTCATTTAACTGAAAGCTTCCCTCTGAAGAAATAAGAGCATCTAAATAGGGAGCTACAGAAGAGACCAGGGCATATTCAAGAGGAAGACTCTGACTAAGAATCGGCATCCTACTTACTTTAATAATGTTGTCCTGAATTTCGTACTGACATTCATTGATTTCCAGAATTTCGTTAAGAATCTGCAGAGCAGGAACATTCTCGAAACGGACATTTACCTTTCCTTCTACATCTTTGCCCACAACCATATTCCAACCAGTCATAACTGAAAGCATTCCAATCACATCCTTCAAATCTGTATCCCTGAAATCCATGGTAACAGGCTTTTCACCTAAAGAAGAGACTTCGGCACGGCAAGGCAGCGAGACCACCAACCCTCCCGCCAGTCCCGACAATACCAGAAAAGTGATCAGTATCAAATACTTAAGCTTCCACGGTTTCCAAAAATCTTCACTCATTTTCTTATCTTTAGCTTAATTATTTCTTTCTCTCCCACAAGAACGACCTCTTCCTTTTCTTTATTAATCTCGGAAACAAGGAATTCATCTACGAAATTTCCTTCCCCCACAATCCATTTCCCTGTAGTTGTTTTAACTAGAGCGAGAACTTTTTCTTCATCCCATATTAGACCAAGTAAAACATATTCCGATTCTTCTAATATGGACATAGGAACTTCTTTTGGTTTGGCCTCCCCTATTTCAGCTTCAACCTTCTCTTCTTCGACTACTTTAACTACTAAAGAAATAAAAGGATCTCGTCTTCCTTTACTATCATAGACAAAGACTGAAGGTATAGAAAATTGGAGATTATTCTCTTCTTTTGCTAAGGTAAAAGCATAATCCAATTTAAGAAAAAGCCCCATCATTAATAAAGCCAAAAGGACAAATCTCATCTTTATCTTTATTTTCATCTTCTTCTACTTTGAATGCGCTCTGCCTGGGTGTCTACCTCTACCCCTTTATTTACTGCAGAGAAGCTCTCCCGATTCTGCTCTCCTTCCGCGACGAGTTCCTGGGAAATATCTTTCTTACTATATATAAACATTGAAAGATTCGCTTCAGTAGTATGGTTCTTTTGCTCCACTAAACTGGCGGCCTTTCTCGAATCGATTCTCTTCATTTCGATGTTTTCCACCACGAGAGAACCCATTTTGGGCCTCCTGGCAACATCGGACAAAAACTCACCCAAGGCGTGATAGGTAGAATATAGCTGCATTTTCACTGGAACTCGGTCATAATACTCTTGCGGAATTATCTTTTCTGGAATTATTACCATATATTCAATACCGTACGTTTTTCCTCTTAAGCTTAACTCATTAAAAAAAGAAGAAATTTTATCTCTCTCTAAAAGATGCTCTTCCAAAAAAGACAATTCTTCTTCTATAATATCATACTCTTTCTGCACTTCCTTATACTCATTGATTTTCTCTTTCATCCGCACAATCTTAAAGTTTTCCCTCTCGAGCTCACTTCTTATTTCTTCCAATGCTTTTACCCGAGGAGCATAGAATCCCCAGTAAAA
This sequence comes from uncultured Clostridia bacterium, assembly GCA_964594375.1. GTDB lineage: Bacteria > Aerophobota > Aerophobia > Aerophobales > AE-B3A > AE-B3A. Next base: position 7,765 of record CAZQMG010000015.1, read on the forward strand.
AACAGAAATTATGGCCAGACATATTCCTACACCTGTAGCTATTCTTCCTTTTAAGGTAAATATCATCTGTAAGCCTACCTCAGCTTACCGACAGCGGTAAAAGCCATAATTTCTGTTTTTTCAATATTGCCCTTTGATACAACGGAAATGGTCATTTCTTGGAAAAGAGAGGATTTATTTAAATTGTCCATAAATTTTCCAATGTTCATGGTCTGGTTAAGAGTGGAGCCTTCTATAGTAATAAGCTGGTTCTTTCCTTCAATATTCTTGGCTAGCCTGGTCAGCCAGATACTATCTGGTAAAGACCTGCTTATTTCGTATAGAACCAACGACCAAGGATAACGATTTACTGCCACCTCTTTGGCTCTAATTAAACGAGGCTGAAGCTCAGCTTTTTTATCTTTTAACTCTTGTAATTGCTTTAATAAAGGCTGGTACTCTCTTGTTTTTTCTTTAGTCCAAGCTAACTCTCCTTGAACAGAGTTAATCACTTTTTCCAATGAGAAAAAAAGGATAATACACATAAAAATAATTGGAAGAACGGATAAAACTGTGAAAAGAATAAAATTATTGTTTTTCTTTCTTCCCAGGATTTCTGATGGAAGTAAATTTATCTCTATCATATCTTCTTTATCTTCCGAAGAGCTAAGCCTAACCCAACAGTAAAAAGAGAACTCCTTTTTGATAAGTATTCAGGTTGAAACCTAGCAGCCTTTCCAGTAATAATCGTAAAAGGATTGATTGTTTCCACGGAAAGACCCAACTCTTCCGATAAGAACTTATCTATATTTCTAAGACAGGAAGTTCCACCGCTGAGAATTACTCTTTTTATAGCTGTTCCTTCTTTCTGAGAAGTATAGTATTCAAAAGAATGAACGATTTCCTTTGCCAGAGTATTCATTGCTTTTCTTATAACTGCATTAACTAGCCTTTTATTTTTCTCCTCGCTCTCATTTTCCGAATTCACTGGCCTACTCAGGTCTATCTCTTCAGCATCAATTCCATATCTTTCCTTCATTTTTTGAGCTACTTCATAGCTAACCTTCAATTCTTTCTTGACGGCTTGGGTAAGGTGAAACCCACCCCAATTTATATCTCTTATTAAAAAGGGATAACCTCTATCCAGAATGACAATACTGGTATTGTTATGCCCAATCTCAAGAAGAGCTACCTTATCTTTATCCTTTGGATTAGACAATTGGAAGACATTAAACAAGGCAAGGGCATCTACATCTACAATCTTAGGAGAAACACCCGCGTTGGTAAGAACCTGAAGATGTTTTCTTATTGCCTCTTTCTTCACCCCTACCAAGATCACTGACATATACTCTCCTTCTTCTCCCATCAAGTTTCTTTCCAGAACCTGAAAACTGAGACATATCTGATCAAGAGAATAAGGGATATGTTCTTCTGCCTGCCATCTAACAGCTTGATTAGTCTCCCTCTGCCCCATCAAAGGCATCCTTATTCTTCTAACAATAACTGACTCTCCTTTTACTCCAGAAATAACCCGTCCGGTATTAACCTTGTACTTATCAATAAGACCTTTGATTAGTTTGGCCGCAATGGCTTCTTTTTCAATATTTTCTTGCATCCAGGGTAGATCTATTTTGATTAGATTCCTCAACTCATAGCCATTTCTATTATTAATTAACTCTACTGCCTTTACTGAAGCTGTCCCTATATCCAGCCCCAAGTTTACCCTTGCCATTTTTTC
>CAZQMG010000015.1:9581-21777 GCA_964594375.1 uncultured Clostridia bacterium
GTTACCGGACCATCATTATCTATCACTACCCTCATCTTAGCCCCAAACTGTCCATTTTCAACAATATTTACTCTTTTTCTCATTAACTCTATGAATTTAAGGTAGTATTGCTGTGCCACCTTTATCGAAGCTGCCTCAACGAAATTGGGTCTAAGTCCCTTTTTGCAATTTCCATAAAGAGTAAATTGAGGAATAACAAGGACTTCTCCCTCCACCTGGAGGAGAGAAGAATTCATTTTTTCCTTTTCATCCGAGAATATACGAAGATTAACTATTTTTTCCGCCAGGTATTCTACATCAGCTAATTTATCTCCTTTTCTTACCCCCAAAAATACTACCATTCCTTTATTTATAAATCCGACAACCCCTCCCTCTACCAGACATTCAGCTTTCTTGACTCGCTGTATTATCACCCGCATAGATAATTCCGGAAGCTCAACTTCATTGAAGGAAATTTTTAATCTATTCTCTTCTTAGTAGAAGGAATTCCCTTTCTCCTCTCATCCAGAGACGTTGCCTCATCTAAACTTAAAGCAAAAGATTTAAAGACAGCTTCCATAAGATGATGAAAATTATCACCATAGTATAGATTGATATGAAGTGTAATTCCAGAATGAGAAGAAAAACCTCTAAAGAACTCCTTAAAAACTTCCAGTTCAGGGCTCTCTTTCTTCACTTTAGGAAATAGATTAAAAATAAAGAGAGGACGCCCGCTAATATCTATAACTACCTGAGTTAACGTCTCATCCATAGGAATAAAACAATTTCCATAGCGCCTTATCCCCTTTTTATTCCCTAGAGCTTTTCTTAGTGCTTTTCCCAAGCAGATCCCTATATCCTCTACTAGATGGTGATAGTCTACCTCGATATCCCCCTTAGCCAAAATCTCCAGATCGAAAAAACCATGATAAGAGAACAAGGAAAGCATATGGTCCAGAAAAGGATAAGAAGTATTTATTTCCGAGTATCCTTCTCCATCCAAATCAATTCGGATTTTAACTTTTGTTTCCTTAGTTTCTCTTTCCACGATAGAGCTTCGTCTAACCATTTACTTTCCTCTCTTTACCTGAACTTTGGTTGATCCTAGAAATGTTTAAGAATAATTTTTCCCCTCACCTTTTTCGTTGCTAGTAGAGGTCCGATTTATCGGACCCCTCAGCAAAGCGGGTTTCATAAATGAAACCTCTACTCCTCGGGAGAGGGGACACGAGCACCTAGAATCGACCATCCAGAACTTAGACTCTTTTTCTTTCGTTTCGAGCGACAAGCGACTAGCAACGAGCAACAAATCATACTTTAAGAATTCTTATGGCAAGGATTTTTGTGGTATTATTGTCTACCTTAAAACGTTCATCAATACGATGACCCACTATCCAAACTACTTTGCCTCTATTTACCAAAAGAGGAATCTTCCCCCTTTTTTCCATGGGAATTTTAAGATCAATGAAAAAATCCTTAATCTTCTTAGACCCTTTCATTCCTAAAGGACAAAACCTATCTCCTTTTTTCCTGTTTCGTAAAAATAAAGGAGGCTTCAGTTTGTCAAAATCAAAAAAAACTTCCTCTTCTGGAAAACCACTCACTTCATTCAAGACGACTTTCTCTTTTAAGTCCATAAAAGAAGAAGCAAGAAAAGAGTGTGGCTTTACAGAAATCAACCTTGTTTCTAATGTTAAACTTAGTTGAGATAGGTCTGTTTTCCCTGGAATAACCAAATATCTGGCAAAAGGTATATTCTTAGATTCTCCTCTTTTGATTAAAAAGTCTTCATATTGCTTTTGAATCACTAAATTGCCTGGTAGGCTTAACTGCTTTGTCCCTCTTTTTCCATCTAAATCCAGGACAGAATCCAAATGGTCTGAGCCAATTTCCTTGAGGTTACCCTTTATTCTTCGAATACCTTCACGAAGGACTCTCTTTTGCAAAGCTGGATGCAGACGAAATAGCTTTTCTCTATCCAAAACTAGCCATCTTTGATTTTTGTTTTCTCTCTCTTTTTTTAATACCTTCCCAAACTCTTTTTCTCCCTTTTTTCTTATGAAATCGGCATCTTCTCTCAAGTTTTTGCTCATCTGCAAAAGAATCTTGCTTATCTGAAGATTATATTCTTGAGAGAGAAGAGGAAGTAAGTCAAGACGAATCCGATTACGCAAAAAGGATGTATCATTATTAGAAGAATCCACACAGAATTTTAGATTATTTATTTCACAGTACTCCTCTACTTCCTTATGGAAAATCTCAATCAAAGGACGAATTATTCTTCCTCTTACTGGTGGTATCCCGGAAAGTCCATCTAGTCCCGTTCCCTTCATTAATCTCATTAAAACAGTTTCTACCTGGTCAGAGGCAGTATGACCTACAGCGATTCTATTAGCGGAAACCTGATTACTCACATGTTCAAAGAAATCATACCTGGCCATCCGGGCGGCTTCTTCCAGCGTAAGCTTTTCTCTCTTAGCCAAAGTAGCCACATCTAAGGAATCTGAAATTAAAGGTACCCCAATCTTAGAAGCAAATATTTTTACCCATCTAGCCTCTTCTTCTGCCTCTTTTCCCCTTAATTGATGGTTAAGATGAGCAATCCACAATTTCAACTCATACTCATCTCTAAGCTGAAGGAGTAGATGAAGTAAAGCAGTGGAGTCTGGGCCACCTGATACGCCCACAACTATTCTTGCTTTGATAGCAAACATCTGGTATTTATCAATAGTTTCTTTGACTTTCTCTAATAAAGAATTACTCTTTTTCATTTCAGGATACTCAGCTTTTCTCTGATCATTCTTGCTCTCAATTTATCTCGAGAAAAGGAGTTCAGCTCTTTTCCTTCTCTAACTTGAAGTTGAGCTGGGGTAATCAAAAAAAATAGCTCATTCAAAGTGCCTAGTTTAAGTTCTGAGCATAATGGTAGCCTTTTTCTCTCCACAAATCTGACATAACATCTCTTTCTCCAAAAATATATATGTATCCCTAAGAACACTCCTGGCAGTTTGTCCCTTGTTGCCCTGAGTTCTCGATAATTATCAATTATTCTATAATAACCAGTAATTATGTCAACTAAAAATATAGCGTATAGCGTTTAGCGGATAGCGTATAGTAACGAAAAACGTAAAGCGAAAAACGCAAAAGAATGACCTAAAATTCAAAATCAAATTCAAAGAAAGAAAAAGAAGGAAGGAGGAGGTAGTACGTTGTATGGGATGATTTATTCTATCCGCTATACGCTATCCGCTTAATTGCCTATTATTTCTACCATAGCTTACCCGGACTAAGTATAACCCTTGTGGTGGGACAGTAGGACCAGCAATTCTCCTATCTCTTGCTTCCAGAATTACCTTCATCTGAGAGCACGGTATTTTCCCTCGACCAACTTCCACCAGTGTTCCTACTATGTTTCTGGTCATCTTATAAAGAAAACTATTCGCTTTTATATAAATAATGAGAAACTTCTTTCGGCAGATAAAAGAAATTTTATCTATTCTTCGCCAAGAAGAGAAAGTTGGGCTTCCCTGACTTTGAAAAGAGGAAAAATTGTGTTCTCCCAAAAGAAAATCAGAAGCGTATTTCATTTTCTCTATTCTTAGAGGAAAAGGAACTTGCTGAACGAAGTGAGAATAAAATGGTGGGAGAAAAGAATCATTGTAAATTATATACCTATAGACTCTACTTGAGGCAGACCTCTGAGCGTGGAAATCTAAATCTACCTCTTTTACTTTCTTAACCCTTATATTCTCAGGTAAGCAACTGTTTACAGCAGGCTTGATAGCAGAAAGGGAAACTCTATTCTCTATAGTGAAACTAACTACCTGTCCTGTGGCATGAACACCTGCATCTGTTCTTCCCGCTGCAACTGTCTTTATTTCTTGCTTAAAAACACAAGAGAGACTCTTTTCCAAACAACCTTGAACGGTAGGGACTTTTGGTTGTATCTGCCATCCGCAATAAGAAGTACCATCATATTCTAAGATTAGTTTTATGTTCCGCACTCTTGTAGTATTGCGTATATCGTATGTCGTATTGCGCAATACGCATCACGCACGACAGAGTTGGTGAATCGTATTTCGTGAATCGTGAATGGTTAATCAAACTCTACAACCATTTACTTTCTTGTTTGCGATTCACTATTCACTAACGACCATTCACTGGTTTACACCAGCTTCACCCTGCAGATTAAGGCATTATCTCCCTGTCGATACTTGAACTTTATTATTTTCGTATATCCCCCCGAGCGATTTTTATATCTAGGAGCGATTACGTCAAAAAGCTTTTTTGTTACTTTCTTATCTCGAACAATTCTGAATGCATTTCGCCTGTGATGGACAGAATCAACTTTAGCCAAAGTGATTATTTTTTCTGCCCATCTAGCCATCTCCTTAGCCTTCGCCTCTGTGGTAGTAATTTCTTCATAAAAAAGGAGTGATTTGATTAAATTTATTAATAACGCTTCTCTTTGGTCTTTATCCCGCCCTAATTTTCTTCCTTTTTTTCTATGTCTCATTGTCTTTTTCTTTAGCTAAGTTTAGATTATATTTAGCCAGCTCCCTTTCTACCTTTTCCAGTGACTTTTTCCCAAACTTTTGTATTTTGAGAAGTTCTTTGCCGCTTACATTAGTTAAATCCCTCATCTTCTTAATCCCCAAACCTTTCAAAGCACGAAGGGGGGTGGCAGAAAATCCTATTTTTTCCACTTCTTCTTCCAAGAACTCTTCTCTTTTTTCCATCTTCACTTCTATTTCCTTTTTGCCTAGAGTAGCAAAAGGAGCGAAACATTCAATCAAAATCTTAGCAGCCTTTTGTATTGCTTCATCAGGCCTAACTGTGACATCAGTAAAAACCTCGAGAGCAAGAGAATCAAAACTGGTTTTTCTTCCAATCCTGGCTGACCTTACTTCATATTTTACTTTTTTAATGGGCGTAAAGACAGAGTCTATCGGAATAGTTCCCACTGGTTGATCGGCCTTTTTATTTTCTTCTGCTTCCACATAGCCCATGCCTTTAGCTAAAGTAATCTCCATTGAAAGATGTGTTTTCTTGTTATCCAGGGTAGCTATGGGTATATCCGGATTAACGATTTCTGCCTCGCTGTCAGGTTTAATATGAGAAGCTTTCACTTCTAAAGGACCCCGAACGTCTAAGAAGATTTTTTTTTCTTTTTCACCAGTAAACAGTCTCGCTCTAATCTTTTTAAGGTTCTGTATAATTTGCAACACATCCTCTTTAACCCCTTTAATGGAGCAAAACTCGTGGAACACACCTTCAATCTTTACAGAAATCACAGCTACGCCAGGAATAGAGGAAAGCAAAATTCGTCGAAGAGAATTACCCACAGTTATACCATATCCTCTTTCCAAAGGCTCGATAACAAACTTACCATAAGTATCAGAAAAAGTATCTTTTTCAATTATTATCTCTTTTGGTTTTACTAATTCCCTCACTACCTCCTCCTCCGTCACTGTATTTAGCATATAGTATTGCGTATATCGTATGTCGTTTGGTGATAATTCGATTCACGCACTTCTTTTTCGATATACTATATACGAATTTCGGTTTACAATTGCCGCTACCTTGAATAGTATTCCACTATTAAGTTCAGGTCGATTTCTTGATTCAACTCTTCTTTTAAAGGAAATCTTTTGATTGTTCCCTTCATAGCCCCTTTATCTATTTCGAGCCATTCCGGGATTACCTTTTCCCGCGAGGCTTCTAGAATCTGCTTAACCAAAGCTGATTTTTTGCTCTTCTTGCTAAATTCAATTACGTCTCCCTCTTTCATCAGATAGGAGGCAATATCTACTATCCTACCATTAACTAAAAAATGACCATGATTCACTAATTGTCGTCCCTGGGCGCGAGAAAAACTAAAACTAAGTCTATATACCACATTATCTAATCTTCGCTCTAGTAGTCTTAGAAACTCTTCTCCCGTTATATTAGGTGACTTTTCTGCCAAGTGGTAGTATCGACGAAATTGATTTTCCATTATACCATATTCCCATCTGACTCTCTGCTTTCCTCTAAGTTGTAATCCGTATTGAGAAGTTCTTCTTCTCCGCACAAACCTCTCTGATTTCTTTTTCTCCAGACTACATTTATCTGAATAACACCTTTCCCCTTTCAAGAAAAGTTTTACTTTTAGCCTGCGGCATTTCTTGCATTTGCTTTCTATATCTCGTGCCAATAAATCCTCCTTTCTCGTATCTCGTTGCTGGTTGCTCGTTGCTGGTTGCTCGTACCCAATATAGCGTGAAGCAAAGAACCAAAAGCGAAAAACCATAATTGAAAACCTAAACCTATTTTTCTTTCTTTGAATTTGATTTTGAATTTTACGTCATTCTTTTGCATTTTTCGCTCTACGTCTTACGCTCTCTTCTTTTCGAGCGACCAGCAACCAGCAACGAGCAACGAATTTACACTTTTCTTTTCTTGGGAGGACGACACCCATTATGAGGAATGGGAGTTGCCTCTTTGATAGAAATAACCTTTAAGCCAGCTGCTTGTAGGGTCCTAATAGCAGTTTCTCTTCCTGAACCTGGACCTTTCACTACTACCTTCACTTTTGCAATATCGAATCCCTCTCGAGCTTTTTTAACTATATTCTCGGCTGTCTTTTGGGCAGCAAAGGGAGTTCCCTTTTTTGTCCCCTTGAAACCCACCTCACCTGCTGAGCACCAACAAAGAACATCTCCTTGTAAATCGGTCATAGTAATTATAGTATTATTGAAAGTAGAATGAATATAAGCTACTCCCTCCTCCACTTTTATTGTCTTCTTCTTCTTTTTCCTTGTCTTTTCGCCTTTTTTCCTAGGCATCTTGCCCTCCTATTTCGTTCCTTTCTTCTTTTTACCCAGTGCCCTTCGTGGTCCTTTGCGGGATCTAGCATTCGACCTTGTTCTCTGCCCTCTTACCGGCAGACCTTTCTTATGTCGAATCCCCCTGTAACATCCAATATGTATCAGTCTGCTAACATCCGAACTGACCTGTCTTCTAAGTTCCCCTTCTATCTTATAATCATTTTCGATAATCCTACGTAGTTTGTTCACCTCATCTTCAGTTAGATTCTTCCCTTGCGTATCTGGATTAACGCCAGTCTTAGAAATAATTTCTTTAGTCAGTGAGTACCCAATTCCATAAATAGAAGTCAGCCCTATTCTTATCTTCTTATTAGGTGGAATTTCTACTCCAGCGATTCGAGCCATTTATTCCTCCCTCTACCCTTGACGTTGCTTATGTTTTGGATTTTCACAGATAACCCGCACTACTCCTTTTCTCCTCACTATCTTACACTTCTTACACATCTTTTTCACTGAAGACCTAACTTTCACTTGCCTTTTCCTTCCCTATATACAATTCTTCCCCGCGATAAATCATAGGGAGAAACCTCCACACTAACTTTATCACCTGGAAGTATTCTGATAAACTTCATTCTCATCTTACCACACACATGAGCTAGCACTCTACGACCACTGGTCAGCTCTATTTTAAAGGTAGCGTTGGGTAATGTCTCTAAAACAACTCCTGATGTCTTAATCAATTCCTCTTTGGTCAAATTTTTTCCTTTCTGCCCAGAAAATTCAATATTTTTTGAGTAATCTCCTCCGGTGACTGCTCTCCTTCAATATTATACAAAATCTTTTTCTTCCTGTAATAGTTAATCAAAGGATGGGTATGCTTCAAATAGGTCTTTATTCTCTCCCTGATTGCTTCTGGATTATCATCATCCCTCTGGAAAAAAGAAGCTCCACAAACCCGACAGGTACTGCTAAAATCTCCCAAATTTTCTTTGTTATATATGCGACCACAACTAGAACAGACCAACCGCCTACTCAACCGCTCTATAATAGTAGACTCTTTTACCTCCAGATTAATCACTAAATCAAGTCTTCTATTTTGCCCATCCAGAATTTCATCTAATTTTTTTGCCTGAAATAGGTTACGAGGAAAACCGTCTAAAATAAACCCTTTCTTTTCCTCTCTTATTTTATCTTCTAGAAGTTCTAAAACAATATCATCAGAGACAAGTATTCCCTGTTTAATGAAATTTTCAGCTTTCTGACCCATGAGAGTCCTCTCCTTAACTGCTTTCCTTAATAGGTCTCCTGCAGCTATATGTACGAGACCTAGCTTGCCTTTCAGTCTTTCTACTTGCGTGCCTTTGCCTGCCCCGGGAGCGCCCAACAAGACCAGATGCATACCTGTTATCTCCCTGTTTTTATAAATCCCTTGTAATGTCGCATCAAAAGGTGAGATTCTAGCTGCTGCACTGTATCCAGGGCTACACCTACCGCAATAAGAATGGAAGTTCCCCCAAAAGGAAGACTTTGACGCAAGAGTTCCCTATTAACTATCTCAGGAAGTATGGCAATAAAAGCAAAAAATATAGCACCAACAAAAGTAACCCGAGTAAGAACAGCTGTGATATACTCAGCGGTCGGTTTCCCTGGGCGGAGTCCAGGAATAAACCCCCCGTACCGACGCATATTATCTGCTACATCTACTGGATTAAAAACAATCGCTGTATAGAAAAAAGTAAACAAAACTACTGCTAAAGCAAGCAGAACATAATACAATGATGCCCCTGGACTCAGCCACCCAGCAATCTGCTGCGTAATAGGATGAGGAATAAATCTGGCTACTGTAGAAGGCAACATTAAAATAGCTATAGCAAAAATTATGGCAATCACTCCTACTCCCCCTACACGGATAGGGATATAAGAAGTCTGTCCTCCATAAACCTTTCTTCCTACTATTCTTCTGGCATAACGAATAGGAATTCGTCTTTCCGCTTCATAAATGACTACTACAGCTGCAATCACAAAAATACTAATTAAAGCAAAAAGAAAAAGGCGGAAGGGAGTTATCTCTCCAACGCTCAGTAAGCTACTAATACTTCCTGCGGCTGGACGTATCTGAGCTACAATTCCAGCAAAAATTATTAAGGAAATCCCATTACCTATACCCCTTTCAGTAATCTTCTCCCCCAGCCACATTATAAATATAGTCCCTGCAAGTAAGGTCACCACAGCAGAAAAGATAAAAGCTGGTCCCCTGATAATTACAAAAGCCCCGTTCTCCATGTTTTGAATCATATAGGCTAATGTTATCGCCTGAATAGCACCGATGGGTAAAGTAGCATACCTGGTAATCTGAGTGATTTTCTGTCTTCCCTCTTCTCCTTGCTTGCTCAACCGTTCAAGCTGAGGTATAGCTACGGTTAAAAGCTGCATAATAATTGAAGTACTAATATAAGGCATTATTCCCATAGCAAAAATAGACATTCGGCTAAGGGCTCCACCACCGAAAATATTCATTAAGCCGAAGGCTCCTGTTTCAAAGATAGCACTTCGGGCAAGAGCATCTACATTTATTCCTGGGATAGGAACAAAAATGCCAAACCTGAAAACTACAAACACACCTAATGTAAAAAGGATTCTTCTCCGCAGCTCCGGAATTCTAAAAATATTCTGAAATCTCTCTAGCATCAAATAACCTCTATTTTTCCCCCTGCTTCCCTTATTTTCCTCTCAGCTTCTTTGGAAAATTGATGAGCCTTTACTTCCAAGGCTAGATTAAGCTTTCCTTTGCCCAATATCTTAATTTTGCCTTTTTTCTTCACTAGCCCTGTTTTTATCAACAATTCTGGACTAACAACAACATCATCCTTTTGAAATATATTCAAATCCTTAACATTGACTATTTGGTTTCTCTGTTTAAGGACACTGGTAAAACCTCTTTTAGGAACTCTGCGAGTAAGAGGCATCTGCCCCCCTTCAAACCAGAGAGCAACTTTCGAACGAGCCTTTTGTCCTTTGTGTCCCCGTGTAGATGTTTTGCCATGCCCTGAACTAGGCCCTCTGCCTACTATTTTCCTTCTATGAGTAGCTCCAGGAGGAGGTGTCAATAACGATGCATTCATCGATGGTTCCTTTTTCGTAATCTAATAACCTTATCAGGATCTCTTAGGTTTCTTAGTCCCTCAATTGTAGCTTTAGCTAGATTAAGAGGGTTATTACTCCGCAAAGACTTGCTCAAGATATCTTTTATTCCAGCTAACTCTACTACCGCTCTCACTGTCTCTCCAGCAATAACCCCCGTTCCAGAAGAAGCTGGTTTAAGAAGAACTTGCCCTGCTCCATACTTTCCTATTATTTCATGAGGAATAGTATTATTTCTAAGAGAAACATAGATCGTATTCCTCTCTGCTTTTTTTCTTCCTTTCCTTATGGCTTCAACTAATTCTTTAGCCTTTCCTAAACCAAGACCTACCTTACCTTTTCGATTGCCCACCACTACCAAAGCATTAAACCCTATAGTCCGGCCTCCTTTAACTACAGTAAAAACCCTCCGCACCCTTATTAATCTCTCTTCTAGTTGACCGACCTCTTCCTTTACATTATTATCTTCTTCTTTTGACCTCTGCACTATTCAACCCCCCTTAATTCGTTGCTCGTTGCTAGTTGCTCGTATCTCGTGCCCCCTCATCCCTTCCTTCTCCCCGAGGGAAGAAGGCACAAGCACGAGCATCTGGGGTCTACCCTCTAGAGAGCATACTTCTTTTTTTTCGAGCGACTAGCGACAAGCAACGAGCAACGAAATTTCTATATCTTTATTCCCTGCTTTCGTATTGCTTCTGCTAAATATTTTATTCGTCCGTGATAATGGTAAGGACCTCTATCAAGAACCATCTGTTCTATCTTCTTTTTCTTCGCTTGTTCAGCTAAGTCTTTGCCTATCTTCCTGGCTATCTCTAGACTCTTAGCACAGTTTCCCCTTTTATAGGGAGCACCTGATGAAGAAAGAAAAAGTAATGTTCTCCCTTCCTCATCATCTATCAACTGAAGATAAAGATATCTATTGCTTTTATAAATTGATAGTCTCGGTCTATTCCCGGTGCCAAAGATTTTCTTTCGCACTCTTTTTCTTCTTTTCTCTCTTTGCCTGTATTTATCTTTCACATATTCGCCCATTTTATATTCTTCTATTGTCCTTTAGTTCCTAGTGCAGCCTTACCTGCCTTGCGTCTTATAACCTCTCCCTTATACCTAATCCCTTTTCCCTTATATGGTTCGGGTTTCTTGAAAGACCTAATCTCCGCCGCAATTTCTCCTACTCTTTGCTTATCACAGCCAAAAATTCTGAGTGAAGTGGGGCTAATTAGCTCTATTTTTGTATCCTCCGGAGGAATATATTTGACAAGATGAGAATATCCCACACTTAGAGATAGGGTTTTGTTCTCTAATGTAGCTCTATAACCCCTGCCCACAATTTCCAGAAACTTCTCAAACCCTTCTGAAACACCCTTTGCCATATTAAAAATAAGGCTACGTATAGTTCCATGCAAAGATTTGGTCTGTTTATCTTCTTTAAACCTTTTAACCAAAATCTGATTGTTTTCTACAACTACTTCTAAGCCAGAAGGTATTTCTCTTTCTAATTCTCCCTGAGGACCTTTTACCTTAATCTTGCTCTCTCCTATTGTCACTTCTACTTTTTCTGGAATAGGAATAGGTTCCCTACCCACTCTAGACATAATGAACTCCCTCTCTATTTCGTTGCTAGTTGCTAGTTGCTCGTATCTAGTATAGCGTAAAGCTAAAAACTAAAAGCGAAAAACCATAATTCAAAATTTAAAAGTTGTTTTCTTTTTTTGAATTTCATTTTGAATTCTACGTCATCCCTTTGCATTTCTCTCTCTACGTTTTACGCTCTTTTTTTCCTGTTTTCAAGCGACTAGCAACTAGCGACTAGCAACGAATTTTCTACCATACATAACAAAGAATCTCTCCTCCTACTCCCAATTTACGTGCTTCTACATTAGCAACAACTCCTTTGGAAGTTGATAGAATACAAATGCCCAGCCCTCCTCTTATCATCCCAGGTACGTCTTCCTTCTTGATATATTCCCGTCTTCCTGGTTTACTCACTCGTTCCAAATAAGTAATTATGGGTTCTCCCTCTTCAGAATACTTCAAATATATCTGAAGTATCTTTTTCTTCCCCTGCCTTATAACATTATACCCTCCGATGAAACCCTCTTTTTTTAAAACTAGACATATAGCCCCCTTCATCTTAGAATTAGGGAGTTCGACTTTAGCCTTAGAAAGGGTAACAGCGTTTCTAATTCGAGTTAGTAAATCAGCAATTGGATCGGTAAACATTTTCCTCCTCTTTTTTTAGCCAAGAAATACCTCAGAATAATTTC
>CAZQMG010000016.1:0-21678 GCA_964594375.1 uncultured Clostridia bacterium
TTCTTGACCGCCTAGAGGAAAGTATGCTATGATAAGAGAAACTGTTCAGAAAGATAATAAATGCTCAAGTTTGGCGTGCGTGAGGAAAAGAAAAGAGCCCTAGAAAAGGAAATGCGAAAGTTTAATATACGTGAAGAGGATTTGCTTGAGAAGTTTATTCGTGCCAGTGGCCCGGGAGGGCAAAATGTTAACAAGGTAGCTACCTGTGTCTATCTAAAACATATACCCAGCGGATTTGAAGTTAAAATACAAAAAGCTCGTTCTCAAGCTTTGAACCGTTTTCTAGCCAGGCGGGAACTGGTGCGTAAGATTAAGAATCACATTCTGGGAAGAGAAAGCGAAGAAGAGAAGCGCCGTCAGAAAATCCGCCGGGCAAAACAGAGGCGCTCAAGACGAGCTAAAAAGAGGATACTTGAACAAAAGAGACTGCAGGCCCAGAAAAAAGAACTGCGAGCAAAACCTAACCTGGAGGACGAGGTTTGATTGAATCAGAATAACGCTCAAGCACTAGTTCCCTTTTTTAGCTCTTTGTATCTATCCTGTCCCAAGCATTTTTCAGCAGCCTTACACCAATCAATACAGGAAGGATTCTTGTTTCCATAGACTTCTCTATTGCAACCAGGACATCGTACCATTAACTCGTCTGAAAAAATTTCTACCTGGTAGCCACAGGCGGGGCATTGGTGGAGCTCCGCCTTGAGATTTCTATGAGATTGACCGGGACAGTGATAACCCTCCATCACAACCTCCCTCAGGCTGCTTCTACTCTTTTTACTTCAGGAACCTCTTCTTTGAGGATTTTTTCAATTCCTGTTTTCAAAGTCATAGACGCCATAGGACAGCCGGCGCAGGCTCCGGTGAGTCTTACCCTGACCACTCCCTCTTCGGTTATTTCAACCAGCTCTACATCGCCCCCATCGGCTTGTAAGAATGATCTTACTTTAACCAGGGCCTTCTCCACTTTTTCTTGCACTCGATTTTCCTCCTTAGATAATATCTATTGTTATAATAATTGAAAAGTGAGTTATGTCAAAAAAACTTTTCTATTGGTAGGCACTATTACCAAGATTATAATCATTCTACAAATGCCAGGGCGTCTTTCAATCTTGAGATTACAGGCCCCTGCCATCTCTTTGCATCAGGACGATAAAAATCATAGCCGTCCTGGTAGGGCGCACGAATAAGAATGGTGTGCATGCCCATTTGGGAGGCGCCGGTCAATTCGTTGCTGCCTCCATCGCCTATATAAAGGCAATCTTGCGGCACTACTGCTAATCGCTTGCATACAAGCCGATAGATGCGTGGATCAGGTTTTGTGAAGCCGACTACACATGAAAAAATAGGAGCATCCACCAGCGAGATAAAGGGTGTATTTGGCCAGAGATCAGGAACCTCTGATGAACAGTCGCTAACGAGTCCTATTTTACAGCCTACTTCCTTAAACTGGATTAAGGTCTCGATAGTATCAGGTCGGGGTTTGAACATACGCCGTGTAAATTCGCAGCGTATGCGAACAGCTTCTGTGATGTGATAATCTTCTAAGGGCATCCCAATGACCTGACAGATATGCTCAATGTTAGATTCCAGAGTGGGAAAAGCTCCTGTAAATCGCTTATTGACTGTTTCCAGCCATAAGCGTGTAAAATCCTCAGACGATACGGCGAGAATAGAGGCCATTTCTGACAGCGTGCTGTGGTACTCCGCTAAGGGAAACATATCAATCAGGGTCCCGAAGAGATCGAAAATAACGGCTTTATATTTCATTAATCAAACCTTTCCCATTGTACATTTTGTAGAGAACTTACCCCCTCACCCTTCCCTCTCCCCTGTGGGGAGAGGATTGAGGAGAGGGGAAAAAGGAAATTCCTATGCTATCAAGTTAAAGTAAAATTAGATGGCTGTCAACCATAATTGGTATTTGACAAAGTAATATTATCTGAAAGAATAGGGATAGGTGAGGATTTAATAGCCGACAGGAGTTATTTTTGACGGTGAGCAATAAAATACGGTAGGGGTAGAAATGAATGTTGGCGGTGCAATGTTAAAGGTAGCTGCAGTTCAGATGAGTTCTAACAGTAATAAAGAGAATTGCCTCAAAAAAGCAGAGCGGTTTGTCTTCCTTGCTGCTGAAGGAGGGGCTGAAGTTGTAGCCTTGCCGGAGATGTTTAATTTTTCTGGAACAATTAAGGAAAAGAAGGAAAATAGCGAGTCCGTTCCCGGACCAACAATAAATCGTTTAAAAGAACTGGCAAAAAGATTTAGAATTTATCTTCTGTGCGGGAGTATTCTGGAAAAAGACAGAGGACTTTTCTATAACACCAGTATCTTTTTGAACCATCAGGGAGAAATCATTGCAAAATATAGGAAAATGCATCTTTTTGATGTAACTTTGCCTGATGGTTCTTCCTGGCGAGAGTCGGAGTTGATAACTGCAGGTAATGAGGTTGTCAAAGTGGCAACTTCAAAGGCCATTTTTGGGTTTAGTATCTGCTATGACCTTCGTTTTCCCGAGCTTTATCGAAAATTGGCTAGAAAGAAAGTGCAGATTGTTTTTGTTCCTTCTGCTTTTACCCTAGAAACCGGTAAGGACCACTGGGAGACCTTAGTGAGAGCAAGGAGTATAGAGAATCAATTCTATGTAATTGCTCCTAACCAGATAGGGAGAGATTCCCAGGGCAGAAGTTACTGGGGAAAGAGTATGATAGTAGATGCCTGGGGGACGGTTCTGGCTAAAGCTCCAGAGAAGGAGTCTGTGATTTTTGCTGAGATAGACCTATCGCTCCAGGAAACAATAAGGAAAAACCTACCCTCTCTTTCACATATGAGAAAAGACCTTTTTCTAAGATAGAGCAAGGCACACCAGAGATTGTTTTTTCCTCTGGAAATGATAAGATTATCATTAGACTCTATATGATAAATATTGGACCAGGAGGTTATTATGAAGCTAGAAAGTAAAAGTTTTCCTAAAGAGGGGATGATTCCTCGTCTCTACACCTGCGATGGGGATGATTGTTCACCCCATCTCATCTGGAGTGAATTCCCAGAAGATAGCAAAAGCTTTGCTCTTTCAGTAATTGACCCCGATGCCCCGGGAGGAGATTTTATCCACTGGCTCATTACCAATATACCGGTACAGACAAGAAAGATAGAAGAGGGAGAAATTCCCCCAGGGGCTGAGCAGATTATGAATGATTTTGGTAAAAAGGATTATGGAGGTCCCTGCCCTCCGACAGGAGTACACCGATATTTTTTTACCGTATACGCCCTGGATACAGAAAAGCTTTTTTCTATAAACAAAGGAAACTTTCTGGATGAGGTCAAGAGGCACACAATTGATTCTGCCCAAGTAATGGGTAAATACACAAGGGATTGAATGGAAAGACGGCTTTCTTTGATCAAGTCTCTTTTTGAAAAGATAAATCTGGTAAAGATAAAGGCTTAAGAAGGGGAAAAATATGAGAGTAAAGTGAAATAGTGAAGTCAAAGAGGTAGAAGTTGCATTAAAGGGGACTAAGGGTATGCGGAAGAGAGTCCTTATTGGCCCCGATAATGGTTCAAAGAACATCATAATGAGATACTTTACTCTCTTACCGGGAGGATATTCGGAAAGACATAGTCATAGGCATGAACACCTGGTGAACATCGAAGGCGGAAAGGGTATTGTAGTTGATAAGGATGGCAATGAAATCGAGGTGTCAGAAGGGTATAGTATCTTTGTAGAGCCAGATGAGCTCCATCAGTTCCAAAATCCATTTGAGAAGAATTTTGAGTTTATTTGTGTAATTCCCAACATTGATAAGAGATAAAGGTAATATCGATGTTCTGAAGGAAGAGGCTAGATTTTAGAAGCTTATGGCTGCAACATCTGGAATCCTGCTGGGCTATCCTCTCGATGGGCATCGTTATCCACAATCTCAAGAAGTATGACTTCGCCCAGTTTCCATACTTCGATGCCAGGTCGAATACATCCAGATATGGTCTTTCCTTCTCGTCCGAGTGCAGCGTGCATATGGAGTCTAGGTCTAGCATCATTGTCGGGGAAGATAGTGCCTACGGCACAAATTTCATGAACACCTTCAAGGCCAAAAATCATAGGAATTATGGGTATTGATTGGCTATTCTCGGGTCCAACAACAATTTTTCCTGCCTCGATTCCACCTATCAGGATACACATGCCACGTCTTACATTATTTTCCTGGGCAAAAGATTCAATTGCTTCAGGCATAGTGTCCCCATCTTCTAATCTTATGACAAATACTCTGCCTATTTTTCCCTCACTATATTTCACTTTTTATTCCTCCAGATACATAAATTTACCTTGGTCTCTTTTTATATTCATTTGTTTCATTACATAAAAAAGCAGTACAATCTCTACCTTTAGTAACGGGCTCTATAATCTCTACATTTAGTAGCATTGGGATATTCTCGATGGTGATAGCTACAATGTCTATAGCTGTAGAAGCAGGTATCGCAAAGATATACACTGCCGCCCCAGAGATTCATTATTTTTGTTATCAACTTTCGCCAGACAGTTTTAGCTTTCATAACATCGAAAAATATTTTCTTTTCCTTTGCTGATAACTCTTTTTCTTTGAAAAGCATACAACCCCTCGTAGTATATGTCAATACGCAATAAGAAATTGTCCGTCGGTATTTTTTGATGAACTAGGAATTACATGGTCTACCGAAGAACATTCCTCAAAAGAGAGCGTATAGCGTTTAGCGGATAGCGTATAGTGAAAAACAAAAAACGCAAAACTATAACGGATGTTCATAGTTCATGGACAAAATAACACTCTCCTCTCCCCTCAGGGGAGAGATTAAGCTGAGGGGGCAGGAACCACAAACAAGATGGTGAATCATCGTTTTTCGTTTTTAGCTTCAATTCTTTGCTTTAATGATTCATCCTATACGCTAGAAGAAAATTGTCCTTCGGTGTTTCTTGACTTTTTGTGTATCTGTAACTATTATATCTTTTCAATTGCTAGAATTTTAAGCTGGACCAGTATGTCAAAAGATGAATACCTTCTATATGAAAGAGCGTAATATCTAAAACAATGGGTAAATCTAACAATTTTCACTTGTTTGCTATTTCCTGTTGGGTTATGCTCAGCGTGGGAATAACAATGGGCTCCCATGGCCCTCTTTTGGTCCCTATTTCTAATACTTTTCAATTAAGATTAGGTCAGATTGCACTACCAGTAGTGTCTCACTCTATCGGTTTCCTCGCTGCCAATATTCTTATGGCTCTCTTCTGGAAGATTCGGCGAGCTAGACTACTTCTTACTATTTCTGCTTTACTTTCTTTTCTGATGTTGGTGAGTATCAGTCTATTTCGTTCTGTTGGGCTGCTCCTTACTTTTTTGTTTTTCCTGGGAGTTGCTCAGGGAACAATGCACACCAGCGTTGATTCTCTTTTTTCAGAAATCTCGGGAAAAGAAAGAGCAAAGTTCTTGAATTGGCTACACATTTTTATTGGTGTAGGAGCTGTACTTGGTCCCTTATCGGTAGGGATGTTACTCAGCTACAGTGAAAAATGGCACCTGGTCTATCTGATGATGGCAATGGTGACTCTTCCCCTGCCTTTGTTCTTCTTTCGCCGAACTATCTATCAAAGCATTACTTATAATGGAGAACCACAAATATCTACTGGTAGTTCTCTAGCCCGACCTACAACTTCACCACTTTTCTGGCTGGCTATAATTGGTATTTTCACTTATGTAGGGCTAGAGTTGTCATTTGCCTCCTGGCTGCCAGTGTTTCTGGTGAAAGTAAAAAATATCTCTCATGCATGGGCGAGTTACAGTATATCAATTTTTTGGTTTGCTCTGATGACGGGAAGATTCCTTTTTGGTCGTTTTCTTTATAGAACTAATCTATCGCTTTTTCTAGGAATAGGAGCTCTTATTACGGCTCTATTTACTACCCTTACCTTCTCAACAGACTCCGTTCTAATAGGATTATTTATGGCCTTTTCCGGATTATCGCTTTCCTGGTTCTACCCCAGCATACTGGCTTTAGGAGGCAACACATTTCCCAGAAATATTGGGTTCATAACCGGGTCTCTGGCTGCCGGTGGAACTATAGGAGCCATCGTATTTCCGTGGGTAATTGGTCCTATCTCTGAAGTGTTCGGTCTTGCTAAAGGAGTTTTTCTTGTTCCCCTATTATGTCTGGCCCTGACAGGTATCTTTTTTTCTTATAGCTACCTTCTTAAGAGAAAAAGAAAACATCAAAAAGCAATTGTCTAAGTGAATGGCTAAAAATAAAAGAGAAGACGGATACCAAGACCGATGAAGTCTGCATCTATCCCTTGCTGAAGAAAGGGTGATAATTCATAGGATACATCCAATGCCAGGGAGACATTTTCACCAGGTATTTCCCAGCCTGCCTGGATAAAATAAGTAAAGTCGGAGTCTTGCCTATCTCCTGAAGCCCATTTGATAAAGCTTTTTTGTATACCGGCTCCCAGGTAAAGCCCACTTGTCAAGATTTCTTTTAATAAGGAAATTTTCGAGGTTATAATATAGGTAATATCTTCGTTTTCAGATTGATAGTCAATATCTGTGTTTAGAATAATTGTGTCGAATTTCGAGCGAAAACCGCCCGTCAGAGAAAAATGATTATTGTTCCCGTTGGTTTCTCCTTTTTGCGGCAGAGCTATATTATAGAAAGTACCAATAGTAAGCCCTATCTTGTTTTTCCCACTGGATAATCCCGCTATTCCCAAAATTAACACTAATGCCAAAGCGATAATCATAATCTTTTTCATTTGTTTTTGTCCTTTGGGTTCTCTTTTACAGAGCATCTATTATATTGCTTGAACAAGAAAGTGTCAAATTTCATAATATTTGTCCACTACTCATCAATTAACCACTCACCACTTACCATCTTATCGTTGTCTTTATCGATGAACTATGAACAATGAACTAGGCGCTGTGATTCTACCTACATTTTTGGTCTTACTGTCTTTGTCTTCTCTATACGCTATACGCTATCCTTTTGTAGGGATGACAGTTGTATAGAAATATGGTATAGTGACTCAAAAATTGAAAATTGACTAAAAAGGAAAGTCAGGAATTTTGCCTGAGAAATTAAGCAAAAAAAATTTTATCCTGGGAGTTCTCAACGGAGCTATTTTTAGGCTTGGATTATCTTTTACTGATCCTAATACTGTTCTCCCCTTATTTGTCAGCCTTCTTACCAGCTCTAAGGTTCTTATTGGTTCTGTTGCTACTATCAGGGTTTTTGGTTTTTTCATGCCCCAGGTTTTTATAGCTAGTTTTACTGAACACTGGCAGAAAAGAAAACCCATCTATATTTTGGGTGCAGTTCTAAGAGGAAGCTCTTTTTTTCTCCTTTTTATACTTATCTTTTTCTGGGGAAAGAAAATGTCTTATTTGCTCCTGGTCAGTTTTTTCGTTCTTTACGGAACGGCTTCTCTGGGAGGAGGTTTAGGTGGTCTTCCTTTTCTAGATATCATAGGGAAAGTAATAACGCCCAGGCACAGAGGAAAGTTTTTTTCCTTGAGGTTATTCTTTGGAGGAGTTCTGGCTGTAGGAGGGGGTTTAGTGGTTAGATATGTGTTGGCTCATCCAATACTCTTTCCTTTTCCTCATAATTATGCTCTTCTTTTTTTTCTCACTTTTCTCTTTACATCCTTAGGCATGTTTCTATTTGTCTTTATTAGAGAGCCGAGGGAGTCACCTAGGGTAAAAAAAAGAAGTAGCTTCTTTGTTTATCTTAAAAGAATAGGTATTATTTTAAAAGATGATAAGGATTATAGCCGCTTCTTCTGGGCAATAATCTTTTTGAATTGCGGTATCATTGCCCTACCCTTCTACGCTGTCTATGGGCGTGAAGTACTCCATTTTCCTTCAGAAATGACAGGAGTCTTTGTTGCCGCTCAGATGATGGGAGCTATCATTTCAGCGCTTTTCTGGGGCTTTCTTTCTGATAGATATGGCAATAAGATTGTGGTGGTGCTCTCAGGGTTAACCGGGTTGTCAATTCCTTGCCTGGTTATATTGACAATATTTCTTCACAAAATGGCTATCTTTCCTGAGCTTCTTTTGACTATTTACACTATAGTCTTTGTTCTTGTGGGGATGAATCTTAATGGTCTTTTTGTTGGACAGAATAATCTTCTTTTAGAAATAGCACCAGCCGGAGAGAGAGCTACCTACATTGGAGTGGCAAACACGGCAATCGGACTGGTAAGCCTCTTGTCTCTTCTGGGGGGCTATATCATTGAACGGACCTCCTACACAGTAGTTTTTTTCTTATCTTTAATTTTAGTGCTCACAGGTATATTTCTTGCCTTTTCTATAGTTGAGCCTAGAAATAAAGAGTCCAGGCCGTCATCCTGCAATCTTAAACAATCCGGTTGACGTTAGCAATGATTTAGATATTATATATTATGAGATTGCACAAGAAGCTTGTGTAAGTATACCAGTCAAAGATTAAAAGCGAGGTAATGAGGAGGAGTCAAAAATGGAATTAAAGGAAATCATAGAAAAAAGAGAAAGTGTCAGAAATTATGAGGATAGACCTGTGCCGGAAGAGAAGTTAGAAAAAGTACTGGAAGCGGCTCGCTTAGCTCCCTCGGCCAGCAACAGACAACCCTGGAAATTTATAGTGGTGAGAGAAAAGCAGCGCCGTCAGGAGTTAGCTGAGGCAGCAAATGGGCAAGCTTTTGTAGGTCAGGCAGCAGTAGTTATTGTCGCTGTAGCTACCAGACCGGAACATATTATGAGCTGTGGGGTCCCCAGTCATCCGGTAGATTTAGCTATAGCTTTAGACCATATGACTCTGACTGCTGTAGATGAAGGATTAGGAACTTGCTGGATTGGCGCTTTTTCTCAGGACAAGGTGAAAGAGCTTCTTGCTATTCCGGAAAAATATAGAGTGGTTGCTCTTCTTCCTCTGGGTTTTCCCCGCCAAGAAAGAAAGATGAAAATGCGTAAATCTTTGAAGGAAATAGTCTGTTATGAAACTTTCACAGAATAAATTTTGAGAGCGGGTGAAACTACATAAAAGAAGCAAGGAAAATGTTAACTCAAAAAATTGGTTTTATCGGTGCAGGCAAGATGGGAGGAATTATAATTAAGGGTATACTAAAAAATAGATTGGTTTCTCCTAAGAACTTGTGGATTTGTGATAAATTGATGAGAAAACTTACCTCATTAGCAAAAGAAGGGGCTAATGTTTTTGTTGAAATAGAACCTGTAGTTAAAAATGCTGATGTGCTGTTTCTAGCCATTAAACCTCAGGATATATCAGGTGTGTTAGAGCATTTAAAAGGCAGGGTACAATCCGGTCAATTAATAATTTCTCTTGTGGCTGGTGTTACTACCTCACTCTTTATTAAGGAATTAGGTAACGAAATTTCCCTTATTCGGATAATGCCCAATACACCTGCCTTACTAGGAGAAGGGATAACTGCTATCTCTTCCACTGAGAGAGTGAGCTCCGAGCAAAGGGTTCTGCTGAAGAGGATTATGGCAACAATAGGTGAGGTGGTAGAGGTTCCTGAAAGCCAGCAAAATGCAGTAACGGGATTGAGCGGAAGTGGACCGGCCTACATTTATACTGTTATTCAGGGCCTGATTAAAGGAGGGGTAAGGGCAGGACTCAGTCCAGAGTTGGCTTTTAAACTAGCTACTCAGACTACTTTGGGAGCGGCCAGGATGGCTAAAGAGAGCAACAGTTCTTTAGAGGAACTGCGCCAGGCGGTAGCTTCTCCGGGAGGAACAACTATTGAAGGGCTGAAAGTTCTAAACGAGGGAAGATTGGAAGAATGCTTGGCTGAAGCAGTAGTCAAAGCCACCCAAAGAGCAAAAGAATTAAATAAATAATCAGGATAGTTAATGATGAAACTTGAGCCTTCCCAAATTGAAAAAAAAGAATTTGGACTTTCTCTCAGAGGATACAACCAGAAAGAGGTAGATCAATTCCTAATAGAAGTAGGAAAAAACTATCGGGAATTAATTGAAGAAAGAAGAGTTCTATTAGGAGAACTAGAAAAGTCAAAAAAAGAGAGAGAATTGTATCTTTCCAGAGAAAAGAGAATAGAAGAAGCGTTGATTTCTGCCCAGAGAAGTGCCGAGTTAATAAATGAAAGTAGTCAGGAAAGGGCTAAATTAATAGTTAAAGAAGCAGAGATAAAAGCGAAAGAGGTTGTCAAGAAAGATGAGGAAAAATTGAAGAGACTGGACGACGAAATAGAGAAATTAGAACGGCAGAAGAGACTCTTTATTGCCAAGTTGAAATCTTTAATTGAAACTCATTCTGAACTTTTAAATTTTTATGAAGAGGAATTAAAGAAAGAAAAAGTAGAGAAGCCCAGCCAGAAAAAGGTGGTAAAAAAGAACAATTCCCGGACAGGAATCCTCTTTGAAGGGTAAGTTAGTTTCTGGTAAAAATTCTCCTCCGAAGGCGAATTTTTTCCATTTCGGTCTCCATAAATTACTTTCCTTTTTTCCCTATTCATTTACTCTTTATTTACCAATTTTTGCAATAATTCCTTTGCTTTCAAGATATCCCTTATCTGCTTTTCTCCAGATATCTCCCTTTCTATAGTTAAATGTCCAGTATAGCCTATTTTTCTCAATTTATCTATAAATTTTTCAATGCCTACATCTCCCTCTCCTAAAGGATATTCCTTACCTAATTCTCCTTTCCTTTCGGGTCTTTTACCATCCTTACAATGAACTCCTATCACATATTTTCCTAATACATCCAGAGCCTTAACAGGATCACCCGCATCGTAGAGAAGCATATTTGCCGGATCAAAGTTCACCCCCATATTTAATCTATTGACATCTTCTATGAACTTAGATAAAACCAGAGCCTTTTCCTGACCCGTCTCCAGAGCAAAGGATTGATTATTTTCTTTACAATAATCAGCTATTCTCTGTAACGCCATAACTAATTCCTTATAATTAGAGTCACTTGTATTTTCGGGGATGAATCCTATATGGGCCTGGATAATTTCAACTTCTAGCTCAAGAGCAAAGTCCGAATAAGAAAGGACTTTTAAAACTCTCTTTCCCCGCATTGCCGGATTAAGAAGACCCACAGTGCGCTTAATGGTGGAGATATCGCGGTAATTCTCTCCCCCAAAACCACAAATAAGACTGGTTATCTTAATCTCTTTCTCTTCCGCTGTTCTCCTTATCAGTTCTATACGCTCTTTAGACCACCACTCTTCCGGAGGGACAGACATCTGACAGGTGGACATACCAAAAGATGTCACCTTTTCCAGCGAAATTAAAGGATCTGCTCCACTTATTGCTACTCCTATAGGCATAATCTTACGTTTCATATCCACATCCTTTCTTGTCAGTAGAGTAACATATCACGTATTACATTTCTCTTAAGAATCAAATATCTTTCCCGGGTTGAGGATATTGTGAGGGTCGAAGACCTTCTTTATCCCCTGCATAAGCTCTATTTGTGCCTGGTTTACTACCAGAGGGAGATATTCTTTCTTGGCCAGACCAATTCCATGTTCACCAGAGATTAGTCCGCCTAAAGAAATAGTTAATTCAAAAAGTTTTTGCACAGCCTCGGATTTGACCTTTTCCCAGGTAGTATCTTCTATATTCCCTTTTAGAATATAGACATGTATATTTCCGTCTCCCAGATGACCAAATTTAGCAAAAGAGACAGAATATTTTCGGGAGAGGGAGTCTATTCCTTTTATAAGGGATAATACCTTGGTGCGGGGAACTACTACGTCGTTACCCACCATTTTAGGGTTAAAATGGACTAAAGCCTCATGAATTGATTGTCTTGCCTGCCAGATTCTATCCCGATTTGGTCTATCTTCAGCCACAAATACATCTAGGGCTCCCCTGTCCAGGCAGATTTCTCCGATAGACTGATACATACTTTCTACTTCCTCTTTCTTATTTCCATCTAACCCTATCCAGAGATGTACTTTTGCTTCACTAAATGGCAACTCCTTTTGCAAGAATTTTTCACAGGCATTGATAGTCAATCTGTCCATAAGCTCAATGGTGGTAGGAAGTAATCGGTTACTGATTATTTCCAGGGCACACCCACAGAGACCACCCAAGTCATCAAAAGGGACAATAAGATCGACCTTTATTTTCGGTGAAGGAACAAGCTTCATAGTAATTTCAGTAATAACAGCCAGAGTTCCTTCCGAGCCGAGTAGAAGATCTATGAACTGACTATTAGTTGCATTCTTAAGGATTTTTCCACCGGCCCTTAGGGTCTTACCGGTGGGAAGTACTGCCTCTAGGCCACAGACATAGTTTTTGGTTATTCCATATTTTACAGCATTAGCTCCTCCGGCTGATTCAGCTACATTGCCCCCTATAGTGCAGCTATCAAGGCTAGCCGGATTAACCGGATAAAAAAGTCCATATTTCTCTACCTGCCTCCGAAGCTCACCATTAGTTACTCCCGGCTCAAGAACAGCCATCATATTCTCTTTATCGAGCTCTAATATTTTGTTCATTCTTTCTAGTGAAAGGAGGATCCCTCCGTATAAGGGAACGGCTCCGCCACTTAAACCTGTTCCTCCTCCCCGAGGGGTTATTGGTATTCTCTCCCTGTTGGCTAAAATCAATACATCCCTTACCTGGTTTCTGTTGTTTGGTTTAACCACTATCTCAGGCATATATTTTGCTAGATTTAGGGTCTCATCATGAGAATATGGTTCTTTTTCTTCGTCTTTAGTTAATACATTCTTCTCTCCTACTATTTGCCTCAATCTTGTTATTATGCTCATATCGACTTTCTTATAATGCATAAGTTAGGTCCTTTCTGAATTAATGTATCCTCATTATACCAATCTGGCTTGAAAAGACAATACAATAGAAGCGAAGAACTATAATTCAGCATTTTGTTCATTGTTTGCTGTTCATACCCCCTCACCTTAGTCCTCTCCCCTCAGGGGAGAGGAGAGTGCTGTTTCTATCGATGAACTATGAACTACAAACTATGAACTGATTATGTTTGACTTTGTCCGGCTGAGAGATATAATATATTTGGCTGTGAATAAACCAGGCTAGACAGCAAGCAAAGAAAATATGACCAGAACAAGGACTATTTTTTATTGTATTTTGGTTACTCTTTTTGCCACAGCAGGAGTTTTAGGAGGCTTCTTTATTTCTGACCTATACGATCTCCCCCATATTGACCTACTGGAGGAGTATCAGCCTAGTGGAATTACCAGAATGTATTCCAAGGAAGGTGAGGTTATGGCAGAGTTCTTCTTAGAAAGGCGGGAAGTCGTTTCTCTTTCTAGAATTCCTCTTCAGATGCAAAGAGCATTTATTGCTATGGAGGATCACAGATTCTACCAACACCGAGGACTGGATTTTAAACGTCTATTCAAGGCTATCTGGATTGACATAATTGAGTGGAGAAGCTGGGATAGAGCCCAGGGGGCAAGCACTATTACTCAACAACTAGCCAGAAATCTCTTTCTGACCCATGAGAATACTCTTACTCGGAAAATAAAGGAGATGATTCTGGCCATTCAAATAGAAAGAGTATATAGCAAAGAAGAAATCTTGAAAATGCATCTTAATCAAATATTTTTTGGAGAAGGAGTATACGGTGTGGCTGAAGCAGCCTCTTTTTACCTGGGGAAAAAAGTAGAGGAGCTTAATCTAGCCGAGAGCGCATTTTTAGCTACTGTCCCTAGAAGTCCTGTCTATTATTCTCCTATTAAATATCCTGAGCATACCGAGAGCGGCAAAAAGACTATTCTAAAAAGGATGTATGACTTGGGATTTATCACTAAAGAGGAATGGGAAGAGGCGGAAAAAGAGCCTGTTAAAATAGTGGCCAATCGAGCCAAAAGGAGTGCCGCCAATATCCATTGGGCGCCCTATTTTGTAGAATGGATTCGTCAAAAAGTAGAGAATGAGTATGGCTATGATAGATTTTGGCGAGGAGGGTTAAGGGTCTATACTACTCTAGACTTGAATCTACAGAAGGCAGCCGAGGATAGTTTAATAGACTATCTAAAAGAAAACGACCACCAGGGAGCTTTAGTAGCTATGGATCCTCATACTGGTTTCATAGAAGCCCTGGTGGGAGGAAGGGATTTCTGGGAAAACCAATATAATAGAGCTATTCAGGCTAGTCGTCAAACCGGCTCTGCTTTTAAGCTTTTTACTTATACAGCAGCCATAGATACAGGAGAGTTTAATTCTGTCAGTCCTTTCTTTGATGCCCCTATTGCTTTTAAGAGAAGTAAGAAAGTAGGAAAGGGCGCAGAAATTAAGGAAGAGGGAGAATTTTGGTCTCCACAGAATTATGAGAAGTATTTCTGGGGTGAGGTCTATCTCTGGCAGATGTTTGCTCATTCTATAAATGTTTCCTCAGTTAAACTTCTGCAAGAGGTGGGAGTAGGAGAAGTAATCAATTATGCTCGCAAATTAGGCATTGATAGTCCCTTAAATCACGACCTTACTCTTACCCTGGGCACCTCAGGGATGACTCTCCTGGAGATAGTCAGGGGTTATGCTACCATAGCCAATTATGGAATAAAAGTCGAACCTATGTTTATACAAAAAATAGAAGACCGGGAAGGAAGGATTTTGAAGGAAAACTTTCCACAAGGAGAAACAGTTCTTTCTCCTCAGACTTCTTTCGTAATGATTGACTTATTGGAGAAGGCTATTGACTACGGGACAGGACGAAGAGTAAGATGGTTGGGTTTTGATAGACCTTGTGGAGGGAAGACGGGAACAGTGGGATGGCCCAGAGAAAAAGATACGGATAAGACAATTGACGCCTGGTTTATAGGCTTCACCCCTGACCTGGTAGCAGGGGTATGGGTAGGCAATGATGATGCCAGTCCCCTGGGAGAGAAAAAAACGGGAAGTGCAGTAGCTATTCCTATCTGGACAGAATTTATGAAAAAAGCTTTAGATAGTCAGCCGGTAAAAGATTTTTCCTCCCCTCCCGGGATAGTTTTTAAGAAAATAGACATTGAAACAGGACTTTTAGCTACTCCCAAATGTGAAAATGCCCTGTGGTTTGCCTTCCTGGAAGGAACAGCTCCAAAAGAATACTCTTCTTCCGAGCAACGAGCGACCAGCAACGAGCGACGAATTACAGTCCGGCCTGTTTTTTTAGATCAAGAGCAGCATCGGTTTTCTCCCAGGTAAACTCTTTTTCACTTCGGCCAAAATGACCATAGCAGGCAGTTTTTTTATAAATAGGACGTAAAAGGTCCAGTTTTTTGATTATGCCGCGGGGAGAAAGATCAAAATTATCTCTGACCACCTTTTTTATTTTAGATTCAGGGATTTTAGCTGTACCGAAACCATTTATCATAAGAGAGACCGGTTCATTTCTTCCTATAACATAGGCAAGTTGGATTTCGCACTTTTCTAGAATTCCTGCTGCCACTAGATTCTTGGCGATATAACGAGCCATATACGAGCCTGACCGATCAACTTTGGTAGGGTCTTTGCCGGAGAAACATCCCCCCCCATGAGAACCTACGCCTCCGTAAGTATCGGCAATTATCTTTCTTCCTGTCAGACCTGTATCTGCTTGAGGTCCACCTATTTTAAAAGATCCGGTGGGATTAATATAACATGCCATTTCTTCATTTACATATTGGGCAGGGATACAGTGCTTTATTACTTTTTCTATTATTTCATCTTCGATCTCCTCTACTTCTACCTCAGGGCTATGTTGAGTGGAGATTACCACTGCTTTTACCTTTTTGGGAGTACCATCTTCATATTCTACTGTGACCTGAGATTTTCCATCAGGACGAAGATAGGGCAAGATTTTCTTTTTTCTCAGCTCAGCCAATTGCCGGGTTAGTTTATGAGCTAAAACTATAGGTAGAGGCATAAACTCCGGGGTTTCCGTAGTAGCGTAGCCAAACATCATTCCTTGATCTCCTGCTCCGTCCCTATCTACACCAAGGGCAATATCAGGTGATTGCTCGTGAATAGAGGTAATCACTGCACAACTTTTATAGTCTAGCCCAAAAGCTGCCTGGGTGTATCCTATTTCTTTTATGGTTTGGCGAACTATACGCGGTATGTCTATATAGCAACTGGTAGTAATTTCTCCTGCTACAAAGACCAATCCCGTAGTAGTCAAGGTTTCACAAGCTACCCTTCCCTGGGAGTCCTTTTCTAAAATAGCGTCCAGAATAGCATCTGAAACCTGGTCGGCAATTTTATCTGGATGTCCTTCCGTTACTGATTCGGAAGTAAATAAATACTTTTCTTTTGCCATTGATAAAATCCTTTCTTCTACATACTAGTTTGGAATTGTGTCCGTTACGATTCCTCCTGTTATGGACAATTTTGGCGGGACGCGAGTAAAGTGAGTAATGATGCAGTTGTCCAAATAGGCTTTCTCTTCTACCAAAACATCATCCCAAAGGATACATTTTTGCAATCGGGCTTCTTTCTTGATAGTTACTCTGTCGCCAAGAGTTGTATATTTTCCTATTTTAACCTTTTCCTCTATACAGCAGTTATTTCCTATTACTACCGGGGATTTTAGGCTGGCTGATTTTGAAATCTGGGTATTTTTCCCTATCCAAATCCCTTTTTTTATTTCTCTTCCTGAAATTTCAATTCCTGTTTTTCCTTTGAGGATATCTCTCTGTGCCTTCCTGTAGTCAGCCAGATTTCCCATGTCTATCCAATAGTCATCCATTAAATATCCATATATCGCTTCTCCTCTTTTGACCAGAGAAGGTAGAACCTGATGCCCTAAATCATATGGCTCACCAGCGGGGATACAAGAGAAAATATCTGGCTCAAAAATATATATACCAGCATTTATTTCATCGGAAAACGCATCTCCCCAACTTGGTTTCTCCACAAATTGAGTAATTTTTCCTTTCTTATTCCGCAATGCAACTCCGTATCTAAACTTCTCTTCTGTTTTTTTCAATACAACTGTAGCTAGAGCTGCTTTTTGTTTATGGAATTGTACAGCTTGATGGATATTAAAATCAGTAATTCCATCAGCGCTCACTACCAAGAAAGTATCCTTGAAGTAAGATTCCATTTTTTTTAATCCACCAGCAGTACCCATGAGACTATCTTCTTCCGAATACAACACCTGCATATCAAATTTTTCTCCATCTTTTACATAATCCTTTACCTGACTTCCCTGATGATAAAGATTGATTACTACCTCATTTATCTTAGATTTTCTCAGTAAATTCAAAGAATAAAATAAGGAAGGTTTGTTAATAACAGGAATCATAGATTTAGAGACTCTATAAGTAAGTGGTCTCAGGCGTGTCCCAAGTCCTGCTGCCAGAAGCATTGCCCGCAAGGCATCCTCCTAGAATTTCCTTAAATTGCTTCTTTTTCGACAATTTCCAGAATATTCTCCAGCGTTTCTGCCTCCAATAAAGACTGATGGTATTTTCTATGTCTCAGGAAACGAGAAACCGTAGCCAGAGCTTTTAGATAGTTCCCGGCTGCATCCTTAGGTGCGCCTAATATAAAAAAAAGATGAACCTGTTCTTTATCTAAAGCGTCAAAGTCAATACCTTTTTTGGAAATGCCGATTGCCCCTACTAGAGACTTGATTCCCGAAGAACGAGCATGAGGAATAGCTACATTGTAGCCGATTCCCGTACTTCCTAGTTCCTCCCTCTCCTTAATGACTTTAAGGAATTCTTTTTTATCTGTGAGCTTGCCTGTTTTTTCTAACAAACTGGTCAATTCTTCTAATACTTCTTCCTTTGTTCGAGCTTTTAGTTTTGGCTCAATAGCCTTTTTACTTAAGAAATCCTTTATGTACATAAGCATCTCCTTCTATAAGATATTTGAGGGGGAAAACATTCCCCCTCAACGGCCTTCGGCCTGCTCCCCCTGTTAAACCAAGAAATTATTGAAATTCCGATACTATAAAATGAGAATGTGTTACTTTAAATCTGCGGTTCGATTACAACGAAAGCACCATTTTCTTTTTTATAAGCCACGTTAATCTGATTAGTATTGCTATTCAAGAAAATGAAAAATCGGCTTCCCTCCATTTCTAGTTGCATCACTGCTTCATCCGCTGTCATTGGTTTAGCAATTTCTTTGCTGGTGTAAATCGTTTTATGCTCGGCACCGAAAGAAGCTGGAGAGGATGGACATGAAGTTCTTTTCCCTGCTAAGGTGTCTCGAGATCTATGAGATTTAATTTTTTCTTTGTGTTTTTTTGTCTGCCTATTTACCTTATGTATAGCTGCTTCTATGGAGTTATATAGATCAGAGTCTATTCCATTCCCGTGAATGGTAACTCCATCTGCTATAACGCTTATCTCAGTGAGATAAGCGTCCTTTTCTGCTTTAATTGTTACCCGAATAGAGAGAATTCCACGGAAATATTTGTTTAAGCTACTGAGCTTCTTCTTAATATATCCATCAATTTGCTCAGTAATACAAATATGGCTCCCACTTATATCAATTTGCATTTTTTCACCGCGGACTAATCGCTAAAAAACCCGGCTGAATAATTATAAATAAGAGCCTTTTTATTCATCTCTTCTCAAATTTGCTATCTTTATTCAGCCGGGCAAATCTCGGGAACTACGCTTCCTAATCTATGCTTTGACTACATTAACCGCCTGCAAACCGCGGTCCGTTTTTTCTACATCAAAAGAAACCTTCTCTCCCTGTTCCAAGCTCTTAAATCCCTCCATGTTGACGTTGGAAAAATGAACAAAAACATCCTCGCCATTTTCTCGTTCAATAAACCCAAAACCTTTACGGTCATCAAACCATTTGACCGTTCCTTCTTCTGACATACTCTTTGCCTCCTTATCCTAACATTTGAGCTAAAAGCTCAGAAAATTATAACATATGCAAATAAATTTGTCAATTATCTGTTACGTAAATGGTGACATTTTAAATTTTAGCTAACATTATCACGTTAATTCAAGGTTTGAGGTGCTCGGGCCAGCGCAAAAACATAGACCTCTTTCACTCCTGCTTCCTTGAGCACTTTTGCTGCTTCCTTAATAGTTGTTCCTGTAGTATAGACATCATCCACTAGAAGTACATTTTTTGCTTGAAATCCATCTCTGTTTTTTACCGTAAAGGCTTCTCTTAGATTTCTTCTTCGCTCTTTTCTGTCCAGAGAGGTTTGGGTTATAGTCGCTTTTGTTCTTTTCAGGTTACCTTTGGTCAACCGAACTTGAAGATGCTTGGCTACTACCTTAGCTATAAGTTCAGCTTGATTGAATCCTCTTTCTCTCAATTTTTTTCGGTGTAGTGGAATTGGAACTACCAAATCGAGGCAAGGGAAGGAAGAATTAAGGCAATTAAAATAGCTTCTTATAATTTTTTCCAATGAGCGCATTATTCCTGTTTTTTTATTATATTTAAGAAGATGGATTACCTTTTTCATTACTCCTTCATAAAGAGTGGGAATAAAGGCCCTATTAAAATAGACATTTTGCCTGCGGCATTCTGGACAGAGAAAAGTAGGGATGCTTTTAAAGGTGGAAGGGAGAGGTCTACTGCATTTAGAGCAATAAGGGGCCTTCAGCCATTTTATTTTACTCCAGCAGTCTATGCAAACAAAGGTAATGTTGGATGGTTCGAGAGGATGCTGACATACTCTGCAATCAGCCGGGAAGAGAAGGCTTATCAATCCCTCTCCTAAAATTTTTACTTGCACCTAATTCTCGCTCCTATATTTTGTAATTATAATATAAAAAATAGAAGTGTCAAGAAATTGCCTCAGGACAATTTCTTCCGTCGCTGTATAGTAGCCTTTTATTATTTCTGCTTAGCTTCTCGTTTCGGGAAAAATATAAACTCGTCGTCTTGCTCCTCAGACAGTATATTTTTCTTTATCCTCAACTCGAAGCTTCGTTATGGTTGCTCCTATAAGGCTCCTTCAGAAAAAGTCCTTCGGCAGCGATGTAACTGAGGAGGACCTCAGGACAATTTCTCGTATGTCGTATATAGTAAAACTAAAAACTAAAAGCGCAAAGCTAAAAGCCATAATTCAAAATTCAAAACTTATTCTCCTTTCTTTTTAAGTGGTCTAAGGTTTTAGATTTTAGTCTTACATTTTAAATTTTAGGCTATGGTTTTGCGCTTTTCGCTCTACGTTTTACGCTTTCAAGTTGACAGCTCTTCTATTTTTGCTAAGATAAGGAAAACTACTAAGGGAGCTAGATTAGAATGGCAGTAGAAATTCTTAATAGTGGAGTACTTGTACTGAATAGTCTATGGCAGGTAGTTGATGTATGTTCAGTAAAAAGAGCTGTTTGCTTACTTTATTTAAGGCACGCTCAAGTAGTACTTAAAGAGGGAGGTTCTTTATACACCTTTGGCTTTGAAGATTGGAAGGACTTCTCTCAAGATTACTCTAGTGATAGCCAGATAATAAGAACTATTACTTACAAACTGAGGATACCACGTATTATTCTTCTGTTTATTTACGATAAGATTCCTCCACGAAAAGTGAGGTTTACGCGCAGGAATGTATATAAAAGAGATGGAAATAGATGTCAGTATTGCGGAAAGAAATTCAAATCGGAGGATTTGAACCTGGATCATGTGATTCCTGTTTCGCGTGGAGGGAAAGATAGTTGGTACAATGTTGTCTGCTCCTGTGTCCCTTGCAATCTTCGCAAAGGGGATAAGTCTCTAGTTGAGGTAGGAATGAGTCTTATCAGAAAGCCTACCCGACCTAATTGGAGATCTTTTGTTAGATGCAATTTTGCTGAAATAAACGAGGAAAACTGGAAAGACTTTCTCGACCTTGCTTATTGGAATGTTGAACTAGAAGAGGATAAGGAGTGACGTATAAAGACGAAGTAGTTTTGAGTACAAATTTTTCTGAAGTAGAACTCTTTAAAAGAGGAAAGGTACGAGATATTTATCAGATAAAGGATAATCTTCTTATTGTAGCTACTGATAGAATTTCAGCCTTTGATTGCATTCTTCCCGATGGCATCCCTTACAAAGGAAAGATTTTGACTGGATTATCAAAATTTTGGTTCAATGCCACTCAAGATGTTATTTCTAACCATCTAATTAGTAGTGAAGAGGAAAATCTTCCCAGAGTTCTATTTCCGTTTAGAAAGACTCTAAAAGGAAGATATATGTTAGTCAAGAAGAGTGAACCTGTTCCTATCGAGTGTGTAGTAAGGGGATACATAGCTGGTTCGGCTTATGAAGAATATAGAACACATCATTCTATATGCGGTATAGCACTTCCTCAGAAACTAAGACTGGCAGACCGACTCCCCGAACCTATCTTTACCCCGGCTACCAAAGCAGAAAAAGGTCATGATGTAAATATCAGTAAAGAAAAAATGAAAGAAATGATTGGAAGTGAATTAACGGAAAAGCTGGAAGAAATTAGTCTGAAGATATACAAAAGGGCAAGTAAATTTCTAGACTGCCGGGGTTTTATTCTTTCCGATACCAAGCTAGAATTTGGCTTCCATCATGGAGAAGTCATTCTTATAGATGAACTTTTAACTCCTGATTCTTCAAGATTCTGGTCCAAAAAAGAGTATAAACCAGGTTCTTCGCCGATAAGTTTTGACAAACAGTTTCTACGGGACTATTTGTCAGAACTAGACTGGGATAAGACCTATCCTGCTCCCTCTCTTCCTCCTGTCATAATAGAAAAAACAAGTAAGAAATACCTGGAAGCTTACCAAGAGATTACTGGCAAGAGGTT
>CAZQMG010000017.1:0-20802 GCA_964594375.1 uncultured Clostridia bacterium
ATATAGAATAAAAACTGGTACTCAGCCATTCTGTTTTTGTGTATAACTCATAAGATTATTTTCTGGCCTATCTTTTCTAAATAAAGAAAGCTTTCTAAAAAAACTCTTTTTCTTGAATAATAAGGATTTACCAGTTATCCACAATTGTGGATAACTCTGTGGTTAACTCTTACCAATCCCAAAAGACTTTCTAATGAATGAAAAAGAAAAAGATATTTGGCAGAAATTTTTATTAAGGATAGAAAAGAAAGTCAAGCCACAGAATTTTAAGATATGGTTTAAACCCGCCCAATTACACTCACTTACCCAAGATAAACTGGTCATTAAAGTCCCTAATGACTTCTCTAAAAAATGGCTAAAAGGAAGGTACTTAAGCACAATAGAAAAAGAAATAAGCCAGTTGATGGGGTGTAAGATGACAGTAAGTTTTATCTATCATCCTGTCAAGAAAGAAAAGGTTGATTTAAATTTAAATAAAAAAATTGCTTATAAGAAACGCGTTTTTACTTCTAAATTAAACCCTAAGTATAATTTTGCTAACTTTGTAATTGGGAATAATAATAGGTTAGCTCATGCAGGTGCTCTAGCAGTAGCTCAATCTCCTGGTCGTGCCTATAACCCCTTATTCCTATATGGTAAAGTAGGACTAGGAAAAACACACCTTTTACAGGCTATTGCCCACCACATTATGGACAACGAAAATAATATGAGTTTCACTTATCTTTCTTCTGAACAATTCACTAATGAGTTAATAAACTCTATTAGGGATGATAGGACAGCACGTTTTAGAAATAAATATCGTAATACAGATGTTTTATTGGTAGACGATATCCATTTTCTAGCTGGAAAAGAGCGAACCCAAGAGGAATTTTTCCATACTTTTAATGCCTTACATGAAACACATAAACAGATAGTACTTTCCAGTGACAGACCCCCCAGTGAGATATCTGCTTTAGAGAAAAGACTTATCTCCCGTTTTGAATGGGGTTTAATTGCTGATATTCAGCCTCCGGACCTGGAGACGAGAATTGCTATATTAAAAAAGAAGGCAGTTGTAGAGAATTTAGACCTTCCCGATGAGGTAATTATTTTTATAGCGGAAAGAATAAAAACCAACATTCGTAAATTAGAAGGTTGTTTAATCCGTTTAGTTGCCCATTCTTCTTTATTTAAAGAAAGGATAGATATAAATTCAATTAAAGATATACTAAGAAATCTCCTGCCTGAGGAAAAATCTAAGCCGATCACTATAGAATTAATCCAAAGAGTAGTAAGTAGGTATTATAAGATTAAAGAAGGAGTTATTAAAGGAAAAAAAAGAGTAAGGTTTATAGCCTTTCCTAGACAAATAGCAATGTATCTTTGTCGAGAATTAACAGATGCTTCCTTTCCTAGTATCGGAAGTAAATTCGGAGGAAAAGACCATACTACGGTAATGTACGCCTGGAAAAAAATAAATGAACAAAAAGAAAAAGATGAGAACCTAACAAACGATTTAAGGGAGTTAATTAAGATAATAAAATCTTCTTAATATTCCGGTTAAATTTATAAATAAAAAATAGAGTTCTTATTTTTTCACTCCCATATTTATACTTCACTCAACGAACAAATAATTTTCCCTAGTAGAGTTCTTAACAATATTAACACCTCTTACTATTACTACTAATCTTTATTATTAAATAGTAATAATAGCCATTATTATTATTTTTCTTCTATAAAAACCTCTGCCTTTAATTTACCCTCTTTTATCTCTCTTAAAGCTATACTGGTAAATTTTTCATTAGAGCCAATTAGACCCATTTTCTCTTTTTCATTAATTAATTGCCTAATTCTCTTAATAACTAGGCGTATAAGCTCATACTTATTATCCATTTTTGCTTTTTTTAATAAATCATCTATAGAGAAATTAATCAGTTTAGTCTCCTTTCTTTGTCTAGTCTCACCGCTTGTTTTTAGATAGATTTTTAAGTGATAATCTATCTAGCCGGCAACGTTCTGCTTTAACTATACTTAATATGTCGCTCAAGGCTTTATTAATATCATCATTTACCACCAAATAGTCATAAGAAGGAGCGTAAGCAATCTCTTTTTTTGCCTGTTTTATGCGCTCTCTTATTCTTTCTTTTGTTTCGGTGTCTCTTTTATTAAGACGTTTTTCTAGTTCTTGCCAGGAAGGAGGCAGGAGAAAAATAAGTACTGCCTTAGGATATTTTTTTTTAATTTCTATTCCCCCTTTAACATCTACTTCCAACACCACATCTTTTTTCGTTTCTATAGCGTTGTCAAGAAGGTCAATCGAGGTTCCATATAACTGCCCATGTACCCGTGCCCATTCTATAAATTTTCCTTCCTCTAGCATTTCCTGAAATTCTTCATTGGAAATAAAATAATAATCTACTCCCTCTATTTCATTTTTACGAGGAGGGCGGGTAGTAAAAGATACTGAATAAGCAAAAGAAGAAATTTGCAAGAGCCTCTTGGTTAGAGTAGTTTTACCTGCGCCAGAAGGAGCGGAGATAACCATAATTAAACTCTTTGTTTTATCTATCAAGATATTACCTTTTAAATAACACTTTATTCGATATTTTGGCTTATTTCTCTAATTCTTTCTATATCTTCCTTGATTTGTACAACAAAATTAGAGATGGTGAAAGTAACGGATTTTGCTCCTATAGTGTTAATTTCTCTTTGTAACTCCTGTAGGATAAACTTTAATTTATTCCCTATGGGTCCTTGGTTTTCCAATGTAGTCTGAAATTGGTCTAGGTGGGAGCGAAGGCGCAGTATTTCCTCGCTAATATCGCCTCGCCAGATGAGGGAAGAGAGTTCGTTGAGCACTTTTTTTCTATCTGACTTATCTATCAATTTCCCCAGCGTCTCCTTTATTCTATGTTCATATTTTCTCTGGATTAAGGGGATTTCCTTTTCTATTTTTAATACATCTTTTTGAATTCTTTTAGAATACTCTCTTATACTACAATAATGTTCTTCTCCTTCTTTCTCCCTCATCTGTAATAGCTGTTGTAGAGCTTTTCTTAAGTTCTTATTTATAAGAGGTCTTATATTTTCTTTAATTGCTTCACTTTTTTTTAGGTAGATGGTTTCAGGAAGTGATAAGATGTCAGATAGAGTAATTTTATCCGTTAACTCTAATCTATTGGATATTTGAGAAAGCGCTTTATAATAATGTGATATAAGATTTTGATTTACTATAACCTCGGGTAAGGGAGGTTTTTTTCTTTTTATTTCAATATCGATTATTACTTTCCCTCTCTTGATTTTTCTTTTTATGTAATCTTTGATTGTCTTTTCCCAGGCAAAAGGGAATAACTGGGAAGGATAAATTTCTATTTCCAAAAAACGATGATTGAGTGTTTTTGTTTGTAAATAAACCTCTACTCTTTCGTTCTCTTCTCTTCCTTCTCCGTAGCCAGTCATGCTTTTCAATTAAAAAATTTCCTCCTTTTAGAGTAGATGGGTAGTGGTAGAAAAGAATTATTCTGGAAGATTACTTGGGTTAGTTTTAGACAATAGTATACCCTGTTTGTTTTTGTATGTCAAATATTGGTTTCTCTTGGCTATAATGATATCATATCTCCTTTTCGCCATCTTATCCTAACTGCACACATCTTGATGTCCCAGGATTTTTTCTACTGCATAGTTATCGGTTAAAGCTGCCAGGATTTCCTTGACCGGTTTCTTCAATAAAGGATGATAGACATCTGGATTTATTTCAGTTAAAGGGGCCAGGACAAACCTCCGTTTGTGTAAAAGTGGGTGAGGAAGAGTAAGCTCTTTTTCTTTAATTATCTTCTCTTCATAGAGCAAAAGGTCAAGGTCAATTATGCGAGAAATTTTCTTTTCTTTTATTCTTATTCTGCCCATTTTTCCTTCTATTTTCAGTAAAGTTCTAAGTAATTCTCTGGGTTCTTGGTTAGTTGTTACTTCTAAAACACAGTTTACAAACCATTCTCCCTTTACTTTTATTGGCTCAGTAAGATAGAAGGAGGAGACTTTCTCTACTCTCATTTCTTCTCTTATACGACCCAATGCCTCTTTGGCATTTTTTATTCTCTTTCCTTTGTTCGAACCTATTCCAATATAGGCACATGCCATTTATAGGAGCCTTCCCGATAGCGTATAGTGAAAAGCATAAAGTGTAAAGCGCAAAACCATAGTGTAAAATGTAAAAGCAAAACTTAAAATCAAATTAAAAGAAGGGGAAAGGGGTTTTTAGTTTCATTCAGAGACTGCTATCAAATACTATACGTATAATTTAAAATTTTACAAGATATAATCAAGAAAAAATTAAGCAGGGCTTGACTTTTTGGATTTTTTTGATAGTATACTAGTAATATTTGGAGATTAATACGAGAGGGGAATGAGGGTTTATATTTTTGATAAAGAGTATAATTTAAGAGCGAATAAAAATGAGGATTATCTTAAGGGGATTGCTGGTTATGTTGAGAGAAGAGTTAGAGAGATAGCTTCTTCTGCTCCCCAGAAGAGTAAAGAAGAAATAAGCATCCTCACCTGTCTTAATATTGCTGATGAGCTTCACAGAGAGAGGGATAAGAATAAAAAGGCTAAGCAGAGAATCCAACAATTGGTGGAAAGGGTTAAAAAAGAAGTTAAATGAACTGGCTGGATGTAGTCTGGTTAATTGTAATTGTTTTCTTCCTTATTCGGGGAGCAATGAAGGGGTTATTCAGAGAGATTTTCGGGCTATTGGGAGTTTTTGTAGGTCTGATTGTGGCTGTTAATTATAGCGAAGAAGTGGGGAATATTATCAGGGGTGAAATCACCAGTCTTTCTCCTCAGATAGCTAAGGGGATAAGCTTCGCTATTATTTTTGTGGGAATAGCTCTAATAGGAGGGTTAATAGGGTTAATTTTCCATGGAATGTCAAAGTATTCTCCGGTCAAGGGGATAGATCGGGGAGGAGGGCTCATTCTAGGACTGCTAGAAGGGGGAGTAGTATGTAGTGTTATTTTGATTTTTTTGACTATTTCTCCTCTAGCTGAAAACGCAGATAGATGGAAGAAAGATTCTACTATAAGCCCATATTTGATGAAAATAGGTCCTTTTGTTTATGATAGTATAGCTTCTATTGTTCCGGGTGAAGCAAAGAAGTTCATGGAAAAAATAGATGAGTTCAAGCAGAGTCTGTCAGAAAGAAGGTAAATGTTCAGTAAAATGCGTTCCTTCCTGTCATTGCGAACGAAGTGAAGCAATCTCTGTCTTTGGGATTGCAGAGCCTGTTCCGAGCGAAGCGAGGAATCTCCTATCGCTCCTCGCGATAACAACACAGAATGTACTTTACTGAATACTTACTCTGGCAGAGATGGTTAGTTTCTGAAGAAGGAGAGAAAGGTAGGCCTTGAGG
The DNA here is from genome assembly GCA_964594375.1 of uncultured Clostridia bacterium. Taxonomy (GTDB): domain Bacteria; phylum Aerophobota; class Aerophobia; order Aerophobales; family AE-B3A; genus AE-B3A. The sequence goes on from CAZQMG010000017.1 coordinate 5,387, forward strand.
AAAGAAAGAGGTCAGTTTTTTGACAGGATTGCTCAAGAGGAGCTTGAGGAGCAATCTCTCTCTCCTTATGCCTGTAAAAGTAATCAGAGTAGAGGGAGAAAGAGAGAGGAAAAAAATGTTTGTTCATTAAGGACAGCTTTCCAGCGGGATAGAGATAGGATTATTCATTGTAAAGCCTTCCGCCGTCTAAAACATAAAACCCAGGTCTTCATTGCTCCCTTTGGTGACCATTACCGCACTCGACTTACCCATACTTTAGAGGTAAGCCAGATTGCTCGTACAATTTCTCGTGCTCTTCGTTTGAACGAGGATCTAACTGAAGCAATTTCGCTAGGTCACGACCTGGGGCATACTCCTTTTGGACACACGGGGGAGGAGGCTCTAAATGATGTCTATAAAGGGAGTTTTCAGCATAACGAACAGAGTCTGAGGGTAGTAGATAAACTAGAAAGGGAAGGAGAAGGGTTAAATCTAACCTGGGAGGTAAGAGATGGCATCTTAAACCATTCTCAGGATAAAGAAAAAATATTGACTCCTAAAAGCAGAAACCAGCCTGGCACCCTAGAGGGTGAGGTAGTGAAAATAGCCGACGCCTTGGCTTATGTTAATCATGATATTGATGATGCTTTACGTGCAAAGATAATCAAAGAAAAAGATTTACCTAGAGAATCATTGAGAATTTTAGGAAGAACTCATAGGGAGAGGATTAATACCTTAGTTCAGAACATAGTAAAAGAGAGTTGGCAAGTATCTCAGTTAAAGATGGGGGATATTGTTCTTAATGCATTTAATGAACTAAGGGATTTTATGTATGATAAGGTTTATCTATCTTCCTTTCTCTTTGATGAGACAAGAAAAGCCTACCGAATAGTAAGCGAACTTTATAGTTTTTATCTAAAGGAAACCCATCTTCTTCCTATTTCCTTAAGAAAAAACATAGATAAAGAAGGGCAAGAGAGAATAGTGATAGACTACATTGCTGGGATGACCGATCGATTTGCTATAAATATTTATAAAAATTACTTCATCCCTGAAGGATGGAAATGAATGTCATCTTTTATCTCAGAAGAGTTAATAGAAAGAATTAGTAATCATTTTGATATTATAGACATTATTTCTCAGTACATACCTTTAAAGAAGGCGGGGAGAAATTACAAGGCTCTATGTCCTTTTCATGAAGAAAAGACCCCTTCTTTTGTAGTTTCTCCAGAGAAACAGCTCTTTCATTGTTTTGGTTGTGGAGTAGGAGGTAATCTCTTCACTTTCTTTATGAAGTGGGAAAAGATAACTTTTCCGGAAGCGGTGAGGATGGTAGCTGAGAAAGTAGGGATATCTATTCCTACTCTGGATACGGAAAAGAAAAAAGGAGTAGGAAGGGAGGAGTTTTATCATACTAACGAGTTGGTAGTTAGGCTATTTCAGGAAATATTAGAGAAAGATAGAGCTATCCAGGACTATTTGGGGAAACGGGAGTTTACTCAAAAGATAATAAGAGAGTTTGGTTTGGGTTATGCTCCTTCCTCGGGTGATTTTCTTAGATTGGTTCGCCAAAAAGGAATCTCCCTGAAAAACTTAAAGCAGTCAAACCTGGTAGTTGCTTCTCAGGGAAAAGAAGGATGGTATGCTTGGTTTCGCTCTCGTCTAATCTTTCCTATCTTCAACGCAGAAGGGAGGATATGTGGTTTTGCAGGACGAGTTTTGGACAATAGCCTCCCTAAGTATGTCAATTCTTCTCAATCTCTTATTTTTGACAAAGGCAAAATTCTTTATGGTTTGAATTTTAGCAAAGAGGCTATAAGGAAAAAAGAAGAGATGATTCTGGTAGAGGGATATGTTGATGTTATAGCCCTTCACCAAGCGGGAATCAAGAATGTAGTTGCTTCTATGGGTACTTCTCTCACCCCCTCACAAGTACGGCTTATTAAACGTTATAGTGATCGAGTTTTGATTGCTTATGACCAGGATAAAGCAGGAATTGCTGCTACTTTGAGGAGTTTTGATTTGCTTATGAATGCTGATTTACAGGTAGAGATTGTCAATATGCCTCAGGGAATGGATCCAGAAGAACTGGTTAGAAAGGAAGGAATAGACTCCTTCCTGGAGAGAAAAAAAGGGGCTATTCCTTACTTTGACTATAGACTTGATATGGCTATTAATAATCGTTCTTCTCTAGATAGAAAGGATAAAGGAGATATAGTCGCTATTCTTTTTTCCATTTTAGAAAAGACCAAACTAGAAAAACGTCAAGAAATGATCAGGAGGCTTTCTCAAAGATTGGATTTGGATGAGGAATCACTGCGGGCGGAGCTTAGTAAACTGAGAGGCAAGGAGAGAGGATTTTTTTCCCAGCGTGAGTTCCTGGAAATAGAAGATAAGCAGATGTCAACGGAAAAGGCGCTTCTCCAGCTCATGTTAAAGGAAAAAGCAGTAATAAAAATAGTAAAGGAGAGTGAGTGTATAAATAATTTTATCAATTCTTCTTATAGAAAAATTGCCGAGGAGATAATTGCCTCATCAAAAGAAGGGGAAATATCTTCCTCCAGATTGATAAGTAGACTAGGGGAAGAAAAGTTTTCTTCTCTTATTTCATCTTTCTCTTTGTCTGAGGAGCTTTCCCAAAAAGAAGACAAAGAGCAGGTGGCAATTGATTTCATCAACTACTTACAGAAAAACAAAAAACAGAGAAGATTCAGTGAAGTAAGGAAAAAGATAAAGGAAAGTGAAGAAGAAGGGGAAAAAATTGACAAGTGGCTTTATGAAACAATAGAATTAAATCAATTTAGGAAAAGCAAATCATAATGGGGTGAATACCTATGAAGAAAGAAGATAAGGTTGTTTTAACCAGGGATAGAAAAAAGAGTAAGATTATCTCTGAGGATAAAGAGATAATCTTTACCAGTGAGATTCCTGGCCAAAAAGAGATTGAGGTTATAGTCGATATATTACAGAAGGAGCAGATTGAAGAAGTAGAGGGAGAAGAGGGGGAAATTGTAAAATCCTCTTCCCTAGGAATAAGTATAGATGATGGGATAGGAAGATATCTGCAAGAGATAGGGAGAACTTCTTTACTTTCCGCTGAAGAGGAAAAAGAGTATGGAAGAAAGATTAAGGAAAGCAAGAAGATCTTAAGAGGCAAGGCTTCCGAACTGGTCAAGTTGGTGGAGAAGGAACCTTCTTTATTCTCTTTTATGCAGAAGGGGGGGTTAAAAGAAGAGGATTTGAAGGTGGGAAGGAAAAAATTCAAAAAGATAAAGAAAATAACTAATTTCATAATGGAAATACCAGAAAAAGAGATAGAGTGTTTAGACCCGTCTAAAAAAAGAGAAAAATTCTTGGAGATGCAAAGGGAGATTAGAGAGACTAGGCTCTGTTATGAAAGATACCGGGATGCAATGATTAAAGCTAATCTGAGGTTAGTGGTTAGTTTTGCCAAAAAGTACACAGGGAGGGGAGTTCCTTTTCTGGATCTTATCCAGGAGGGAAACATCGGCCTTTCCCGAGCAGTAGATAAGTTTGACTATAAGCGGGGAAACCGCTTCAGTACTTATGCTAGCTGGTGGATAAGACAATCTTTGTCACGAGCTATCTCTGATCAGTCTCGCACTATCCGGGTTCCCATTCACATAACTGAGCTCATAAAAAAGGTAAATAAAGTTTCTCAAAAACTGGAGCAGGAATTGAGTCATACTCCTACAGCAAGGGATATTGCCGAAAAGTCTCGTCTTCCCCTGGATAAAATAGAGAAAGTTCAACGCGTTATCACCAAATCCACCTCTATGGATATGCCTATCGGAGAAGACGAAGATTCGCATCTGATAGAAATTATAGAAAATGAAAAGGCTAATAGTCCGGTTGAAGAAGTCAATCTTCGTTATCTTAAGAAAGAGATAGATAAGCTAATAGAAGAGGTTAAAGATAATAGGGAAAGGGAAATTCTTAAGCTTCGTTTTGGCACAGAGAATGGATGGGATTGTACCTTGCAAGAGATAGGGGAGAAATACGGAGTAACCAGAGAGAGGATAAGACAAATCGAAGCAAAGGTATTGGAGGAGCTACGAGAAATAGCCAAAGAAAGAATGTTAAAAGAGTACCTGGATTAAGATTGAGCAGAGTTAAGTTGTAATATTAAATCAACTGCCTCAGAGAGGTCTGAGGCAGTGTAGTCTGCTCGATTCTTACCCATAGAGTTGCCTCTATTCTCACCATTTTTGATGATTATGGTAGTACATCCCAGATGATGTCCTGCTTCTATATCGGAAATTTTATCGCCTACCAGATAAGACTTTTTAGGGTTGAAAGCAAAATCTCTGGCTGCTTTTAGCAAAAGGCCAGCTTTTGGTTTTCTACAGTCACATTTATCCTCGGGCTTATGCGGGCAATAGTAAACTGCCTCGATCTTTCCTCCTGTTTGGGATGCCTCCCTTACCATCCTCTTATGGATATCCTCTACTGCCTGTTGGGAGGTAATGCCTCTACCCACCCCAGCCTGGTTGGTTACTACAATCGTCATATAATAATTATCATTTAAGCGTTTCAGCGCTTCTTTTGCTTTCGGGAGCCAAACAAATTCATCCCAGGATTTGACATAATCATCTCTGTCTTTACAGATTACTCCATCTCTATCAAGAAAGACCACTCTGGACAGAAAGATAGCTCTTAGCCAGGAACAGAGAATATGTTCCAGAATCAGGTGCACATCCTCAATTTGCTCCAGGGAGTGACTTGGCACAATCAAACATTCTTGCACCATACCCTTTAGTTTTCCTCCTCCAAAGCCTGTTAATCCGATAGTTAAAGCTTTCTGGGCGTTAGCATATTCTACTGCCTTGATGACATTTTTTGAATTACCACTGCCGTTGATAGCAATTACCACATCTCCCGCATCCAGTAGATTCTTTAGTTGCTCAAGGAAGATATTTTGGTAGGCTGTATCATTTGCCCAGGCGGTAATGATGGGTACACTATCAGTTAAGGCGATGACCTTGAATCTTTTCCTGGAATCATCCTTCCCGGCGGTTCCTTTTGCCAGGTCACAGGCAAAATGGGAGGCTGTGGCTGCACTTCTTCCGTTTCCCATAATAAAAACCTTCTTGTTTTCCCGATAGGCCGCGAGTAGAATATCCTTAATTCTCTCAAGCTGAGAGTAAGGTAATTTATCCAGAGTTTCTTTTAATTCTCTTAGATAATGCTCAACAAAACTCATTCTATCTTTTCCTTTCATCCTTCCCTTACATTAAAGATTGCTTTAGTTCCTTCCTCTTCAAAATAAAAGGGTAGTTCTCTTAGGTTTTTTAGGGTTTTTCTTATCCGATTTTGTCGCTCGACAGGATAATAGAGAAGTAAGAATCCACCTCCTCCTGCTCCGAAAATTTTTCCTCCCAGAGCGCCAGCCTTGCGGGCAGCTTGGTAGATCTCTTCAATCCGGGGATTGCTTATTCCCTGGGCAAGTTTTTTCTTTCGTTCCCACCCCTGGTGGAGAAGTTTTCCGAAGCCATCTAATTCACCTTTAATAAGGTATTCTTTTCCCTCTTCTACCATATCTCTTATATCATTAAGGACGCTTGTTTTGTCTTTGATGTTCTTTTTTGTTTAGAAAGAATATTGCTCGACCTTCTGGTAATTCCTGTATAAATAAGCATCAAATTGTCTTCTAGTTCCCGTTTTATTTCTTGGTCTATTGATAGGTGCTGTAAAGTTACCGTGTCGTCGGGATTAAATTTTATCAGATTTAGATTACCGAAAGCAGCACTGTAATTGTCAAATTTTTTTTTGATAATTACGTATATGCGCTTATCGATGGCGGTACTTAACACAGATCCCCCTTCGTCGAGGCGGTAATAGTCTTTAAAGTCGGTCCCCCCGCCAAAGAAGCTAATCCTAAGCGGTGTCTGGGTAAAATTATCATCTTTGTCTCAAGATATTTGTAGGTTTTTGTTCTCTAGATATGATTTCCTCAAAAGATGCTTCTAAGAAGCAATTTACAATAGGGAAAACTTTCCTTCTTCATAAAACTCAAGCAAATTTTGTGTCACCCTTCCAAAAAGCATAGGGAACCTTAAAAGATGACAGAAAAGTCGTAAATATTCAGTGAACGACGTCATTGCGAACAAGGTCCCGTAGTCGTGATGCGTTGTACGTGATGCGTATTGCGCAATCTCATTTTTCACCAGAGATTGCCATGTCGTCCTGAAGGCTTTCAGAGCTCCTCGCAACGACAGAAAGAAACATATTTCACTGAGCATTTCCCATTTTTTGTTCAAAATTCGACAGGTCAATCTGGGTCAAAAGAGCTCTTTCTATATTTTGCCATATTAAGGTAGTGCTAATATCATTCTATGAATTTGCCATAATTTCCATGAATCAATGTTCAAAAAGATTAGCCTCAGGGGTAACTCTTTTCCTGTAGGCCAAGTTGAGGTAGATGGTAGATGGCCACCTTTGCTGAGGAGGAAAGAGAGTTCGTTTAATTATACTTCCTAGGGAGTAATAGCGCTTATAGTAGTGATATAAATTCTTAGAAAAGACCTCTTCCTCCATCTTGGTTCCTGTAGATTGCAGACCATAAGTTTTCCCATCAGGATTAAGCCACCACTTAGCATCCTTTAATCGGCCCTGCTCTTTCAATCTTTTGTAAAGGGGTGTTCCGGGATAAGGACAAAGAGGCGACCAATAGGTATAAGGCACACGGTTCTTGAGCAGGAAATGGTAGGTCTCTTTAAAAACCTGAGGCTCCTCGTCATCAAAACCAAATATCATGCTGGCTGCCACCCTGATCCCTAATTTTCTATAGGTTTTGAGATTCTTTTCATAATGCTCGACTTTATTTATTGTTTTCCCCACAGACTTAAGGTTTTTGCGAGACAAACTCTCCAGACCTACACCCAGTTCAATACAGCCACTCTTTCGGGCAAGCTCGATTAACTCTTTATCCTCTGCAGCACTTATGGTGGCCTGTCCGATCCAAAGAATCCTGAGGGGGATAAGTGCTTTGAGTAACTCTCTTGCGCGAGAAGGGCTGGCAAAAATATTGTCATCAATAAAGAAATAGATTTTCTCTCCAATGGTCTTTATCTCATTGATAACATCAGGAATAGGTCGTGGTCTATATTGTTTTCCTGAAAATTTTGTAACAGAACAGAAATCACAGGAATGAGGACATCCTCTTCCAGTTTGAATGGGGATCACCCGATAATCTACATAATGAGATTTGTTTATTAGTGAAAATCGAGGGACAGGAAGATGAACAAGTGATGGTCTTTTCTCTGCTTTATAGACTTCCTTCCTTATGCCATTTCTAAAATCATTTATAAACTGTGGCCAGGTTTCCTCAGCTTCACCTATGATTATTGTATCGGCATGTTCCTTTGCTTCTTCTGGCTCCATAGATACATGGATGCCACCCATTACAACAGGCACGTTCCTTCTTCTAAACTCATCAGCAATTTGATAAGCTCTATGTATGTTGATGGTATAGGAAGTAATGCCGACCAAATCAACTTTTTTCTCAAAGTTGATGTCCTCACATATCTCATTTACAATAGAAACATCAATATCAGGGGGTGCTAAAGCAGCAAGAAGAGGAAAGGTAAGAGAAGGAACTATAAGTTTCTTTGATTTTAGTAGCTTACCATTCTCAAGATACCTGGTTGGCCCTATTAATTTTATCTTCATCCTTGATATTATATCTTAATTTGGGATTTACGTCTACTCAAATAGTGGTTTCACACTTTCTACAGAAATCTCCCCAGAAAAAGTCATTTCTAAATATTATTTGGCCAGGTTATGTTTCTTTATTTTGCTAAACAAAGTGGTGCGGGAAATCTCAAGAACCTGGGCGGCTTTACTTAGATTCCAGTTAGTTTCTTCCAGGACAGCAGCCAAAAGATTTCTTTCCACTTTTCGCAAGGATTTTGAGCCGAGGGAGAAGCTCACTTTATTCAAAGAAACAATATCTCCAGAAGGCAAAGAGAGGTCTTCTTCTTTAATTAAGGGCTTCTTAGCCAGGATAACTGCCCTTTCCATGGTATTTTCCAGTTCCCTTATATTTCCCGGCCAGTAATAAGAGATAAGGCAATCAAGTGCCTCTTTACTAATTCCTTCCACTTGCTTGTTTAGTCTTCTATATTTTCTCAGGAGATATTGTGCCAGAAGTGGAATGTCTTCGCTCCTCTCTCTCAAAGGGGGAAGCTCAAGGTTGACTACATTAAGCCGATAAAAGAGATCTTCCCGGAATCTCTTTTCTCTTATAGCCTGGGGAAGGTTTTGATTGGTGGCGGCGATAATCCTCACGTCAACTTTAATGGTCTCTTCTGCTCCCACTCTTTCAAATTCACCTTCTTGCAAGACCCTCAAAAGCTTTACTTGAGTAGTGAGAGGGATATCTCCAATTTCGTCTAAAAATAAGGTTCCTCTATCAGCTAGTTCAAACCTGCCTCTTTTTTGGATGTAAGCATCGGTGAAGGCTCCCCTTTCATGGCCAAAAAGCTCACTCTCCAGTACTCCTTCAGCCAGGGCAGCGCAATTCACTTTGACAAATAGATTTTTTTTGCGGGGGCTGTTCTGGTAGATAGCCTGGGCAACCAGTTCTTTTCCTGTTCCAGTTTCCCCGGTGATTAAAACAGTAGTTTCGGTTCTGGCAACCTGCTCTATCAGCTTCTTTAACCTACGCATTTTTTTGTTCTGGGTGATGATTTCTTCTTTTTTCTCCAATTCTTGACGCAGGAATCTATTTTCCTCCCTCAGATTTTCTTCCTCCATAATTTTATTGGCGATTAATATAATCTCATCGGGGCGGAAGGGTTTAATTAAATAACTGTGGGCTCCCTTCTTCATAGCATCCACTGCACTTTTAATGGTGCCGTAGCCGGTCAAAATCACCACCAGAGTTTGAGGATATCTTTCCTTAATCATTTCCAGCAGCTCCATTCCTCCCATTTTGGGCATTTTAAGATCAACAATGGCTATATTGAAGTATCTTTCTTTGAGCTTTCCCAGTGCCTCTAATCCATTTTGGGCAGTGGCTACTGAATATCCCTTTCTTTTCAAAACATCGCTCAAGGACTGAAGCAAATTGACTTCATCATCAACTATAAGAATCTTAGCTGGTCGGTCCATTAATTCCCTCCTGGGAGGGCTCCTCTTTGAGAATAGGAAATTCAATGGTGAAAGTAGTCCCTTTAACCCCCTGGCTTTCTACTTGAATGGTTCCTCCCCATCTTTCGATTATATTGTGAACCAGAGTTAAACCAAGGCCGGTTCCTTCTCCTGGTGCTTTAGTGGTGAAGAAAGGGTCGAAAATCTTGGAAAGATGTTTTTCAGAAATACCTGTTCCGGAATCGGCAACTTTTATTTTCACCCGCTCATTTTTTGTAATAGAAGTTGTTATCTCCAGTTTCCCCCCACGCGGCATAGCCTGAGTAGCATTTAGTATCAGGTTTAAAAAAACCTGTTTCATCTCATCCATATTTGCTTTAATAGTAGGACTGTGGCGAAATTTCTTAATTAGTTTAATATCCTTGACAAAAAGGTCTTTTTCCACCAGGGGTAGGGTAATATTTAATAGTTGGTTAACATCAATTGACTCGAATTCCTGTGTTGATTTGCGAGAGAATTCCAAAAGACTACTGATTATGCTCTCGCATCGGCTTATCTCCGTCTCCATTATTTGAAAGTGCCTCTTCATATCCTCCTTTTTCTTGGGTAGAATTTCTTTCAAATAATAAAGGGAAGTAGCTATAATTCCCAGCGGATTTCTTATTTCATGGGCGATACCGGCAGCCAACTGTCCTATGCCAGCTAGTTTTTCTGATCGAAGCAATTGAGCCTGACTCTTTTTCAATTCCTCACTCTTTTCTTTGACTTTTCGACCCAGTTCTTTGCCCCAATTTTCAAGGTCCACCTGAGCTCTCTTCAAATCATCTATTAGGCGGGCCTTCTCAATAGCAATAACTGCCTGGTCAGCTAAAATAGAGAGAATTTGCACTTGTTCCTGGTCATAGAAGTGAAGGGGTGAACAGCATATCAAAATCCCCAGTATATCCTTCTGTCCTATAAGAGGAAGGCTCAGTACCGTTTGAACTTCCTCTTTCTTACCATCAGACAGCTCTTCTCCAGGGCAGCTCACTAGAAGCTTGGTGAAAAGAGGTTTTTTCTCTTTAGCTGTTTTACGGGCGATATCGTAGAGTTGAATATTTTCTGCTGGCGAGAGAAGATTGGAATTAGAGGTTTCCGCAGCCGTCTGATAAAATGTTTTTTTCTTCTCATCCATAATCAGAATAATCGATTTTTGGCTATCAGTAAATTTGATAGCACTTTTGACAATGAGGTCAAGAATCTTATCCGTATGAACCAGAGAGCTAATGGCTAGTAGTATCTCATGTAGATTGACTCTTTCCAGTAAGGATTTCTTGACCTCATTGTATAATCTAGCATTATCTAAGGCTATAGCGGCCTGGTTGGCCAGGGTTTGGAGGAGTTCCAAGTCCTGTTTAGAATAGGGTCTGCCGGAGGTTTTTTTACCCAGAATGAGAATACCTTCCAAATCTCCTTTGCTCAATAAAGCAAGACATACCTCAGCTTCTATCTTTCTCATCTCCTCCTTCAGTTGTATTAATTGAGCGGTCTCTTCTTTAGAGGAGTTGTCTTTGATTTTCAGAGTCAGTTCTTCCTTGATTTCGGCAGATTTGATTTTCTTTAAGTGACGAATTAGAAAATTGTCACTTTTTAAAGATAGGTTTTTTGCCTTAAATCCAATGAGTTTCTCACTCTCATAGTAATCGGAGGTTCCTTTTCGGAGAATAATTCCTGCTTTATCTAATTGGAAAGAGTCAATTACGGTTTTAAGAAAGACCGAGACAAGTTCACTTTGGTCTATGAGAGTGGTTAGTTTCTTTGAGAGGACTCTTACCATTTCCTCAGTTTGTCTAAGGCTTGAGAAAAAGTACTGGTTGGCAACTTTTCGCATAGGAATTTGAATCCAGCGAAAAACAGCCGCACTAGCAATTAAGATAAGAGAAAGGCTAACAAGAGGAGGAAGGAGAGAGTATCTGGTTAAAGGGAACCAAAGTAAAAGACCAAACAAAAGAACCATCAATGAACAGATTAGATAAATAGTGGTTTCTCTCATTACCACTCGTACGTCCATCAGTCGGTACTTGAGGATGGAATAGGTGGCAAAAGTGACCGGGAAAAAGAAACTATAATTGGCTATTCGGAAGAGTTTGATGGTAAGCACTGATTGAGAGAATAAGTTTACTGGCAAAACTATGCAAGCGGTAAGTAAAAAACCAACTAACAAGTAAAATGCTTGCATTCTTTCAGTGCCCTGAGAGCTTCGCCATTTAATAATTAAATCTATACATCCACTGCCTACACAGATAAATAGATAGATGGCATATAGAGGATATAGTCTTCCTAGGTCAAAATTAATATTATTGTCCAGGATTCTAATTCGGGTAACGATTAAATCAGAAAAAGAGAGGATAGCGAGAACCAGGGCAGGGGAAAGAGCCAAAAGCTCCTTTAATCTGGAGGAAAGGAGATGAACTCGTTGGAAGTTAAGACAGAACAAAAGGAAGAAACAGGCAGCCAGAGGTGCTGCGGCAAAGTCTATTCTCAGAAAGAGAGTGGCTAGCGGTAGACCAACCGGCTCATTTTGCAGGTAGTTACTCAAAAGCCAAGCTGTTACGCCCAAAATAAAGGCAAAGAATACTTTGTTTACCTTACCCCGGGGATTCCTCAGATAGACAGCCAGCCCCAGGGAAAAATTAGAAAGTAGTATTATGAGAAAAAGTACTAACATTTAATTGTCCTGAGATGTTCCTTGATGAACTAGGAATTTATATGTGTACCGAAGGACGTTTTTTGAAGAAGCCTTATAGTAATGTGAGTGGTGAATGGTTAATTGGTGAGTGGTGCCCTCTCCCTGTGGGGAGAGGGATGGGGTGAGGGGAATTAACCATTTAACCAATTAACAAATTAACCAATAACAGCGACGAAAGAAATTGTCCTGAGGTGTTCCTTGACAGATTGGCCAAATTCGTGCATAATACCCCTAGATTCTGAACAGTTCCAATTTCCATTCATCTCGGAGGAGAGATGAAGAACTTATTATACCTCCCTTTTGCTTTTCTCATTAACAATGCCCTCAAGCTTCGATTTTCTTATATTGACAAGGTTTTCAATAGTGAGAAAAAGAAAAGAGTTACCCGCTGGACATTACTCCTTCCAGGGTCTGGCTGTGCCTGGGCTAAGAATTCTGCCGGCTGCCATATGTGTGGCTTCAAGGTCAAGATAGATCAGGTCAACCGGGGAAGACCAGCCTCAGTTGCCAAACTTATGACCATCTTCAAGTTGGGAAAATCACTGACCAGGGGAAGCTCCCCTTATAGCTTGAGCATCTATAATGGCGGCAGCTTTCTCAATGAGGAAGAAATTCCGCTTCAGGTGCAAGAAGAAATCTGTAAAGAAGTAGAGAGAAGTTCCTCTATCGAGCAGCTCATAGTAGAATCAAGACCGGAATTCGTCACTGATGATAGGATAGAGCTGCTTACCTCCCTTCTAAAGAGGAAAAAACTAAGGGTGGCTATCGGTCTGGAAGCTGTTAGCGACTATGTGAGAGAAGTATGCATCAACAAGGGTTTTTCAACCGATGACTATGAAAGAGCTATGGAAATCCTCAAGAAAAACGCTGCTGAACTTTCCACCTATGTTTTCCTCAAGCCAATCTATCTCAGCGAACAAGAATCAATTGAGGAAGCCGTCAGAACCATTAGATACGCATTATCCCAGGGGTCCAATGAAGTTCTGCTGGAGTCAGCTTTTATCCAACAAGGAACAAAGATGGAGAAGCTTTACCGGGAGGGTGAGTTTCAACCGCCCTGGCTCTGGAGTATTATAGAAGTCGTCAGAAGAACCTCTCATCTTGGTCCCGTTTATATTGGCGGATTCGAGGATGAACCTCCCCCTATAGCTATACCCCATAATTGTGAAATGTGTTCTCCCAGATTGATGAGGTCATTCAGAGATTATAATGAAAGCCTCGATGTTAGCCTTCTTCACAACGGCTACTGCATTTGTAAAACTGAATGGGAGAGAGAAGTCGGCTACCATTCTCTCGATTCTCTGGTGACAGAAGTCAAATCACCGATCTTTCAGCCAGTCCCTATTTTACTTTCAACTTGAACCGCCAACTCCAGAATTTGCGAAATGGTTTCCCGTAAAAGGGATTAGTCCAAAGAAGAAGGATTCCATAATTTAAACTCTCAGGGTCCTTAAAGTAATTGGGAAGTAGTTTAATTATTTTCATCCCAGCCTTCTGGTAAAGAGTTATCTGCGGGTCAAGGGGATTCCCCCTTCTGTTTGTAGCTCGCATGTAATGCTCGGCGATTCTGTCCCTTTCCTCATCAGGTATTACTGAAATACCATTTTTTTGGCAGTAATGCTTTAGATATCGAGCAAAACTGGGAATTCTTCCACCCAGTACGATTTGCTTGAAATTATGCCTTATGGCTAACTTTCCTACAGCTTCTAAAAGGGCCACCGCTACCCTGCTTTGCGTTTGAGGAGAAACACTTAAGTTAACTCCATAAAGGGTATTGCCTTGCGGGTCATGGCTGTTCCTAATATAGCCATCATCAGTAGCTTCGTTCCAGGAGCTAATATCAGGTATTGAGTTGAAATGTATAACCTGGGAAACCACCACTCCCTCTATTCCACCCTCCCCTTCGGCAACCAGAGTGCCTTGTGGAAATATGCCCAGACGAGACTCATACATTTCTCGCGAGGCCCTTAAGTTTTCTGGCCAGGCTTTTTTTTCCACTAAAAGTATGGCTTCAATATCATCTACTCTAGCCTGCCTAATCTTAATCTTTCTTCTCATTCCGCAATTATATGAAACGACATAAATAATTGCGCATCCCTTGTAGCGACTTCATTTATGAAGCCAGAAAATTGGCGGGTTTGATGAATCAAACCTCTACAGATAAGCGAAAATATATAAGACGTTTCATATAGTTCCAAAGATAAGATTTCCCTTTATCTAGCTAGCCTCTTTTAGCTTTATCGTTCTTTTATTTGAGGGAGCTATGTTTAGTTCTTTTCTGTACTTAGCCACCGCCCGCCGGGAAACGGCAATGTGATAATTCTGATAGAGTCTATCCCTGATTAGCTCATCACTATAAGGATAATTGAGAGTATGGATTTCCAGTAAAACCTTTTCCTGGTCAATTATGTCTTGCAGATAGCTTTTGCTAATTTCCTTCTGGAAAGGAAAGAAGAATTTAAGAGGTAGTTCTTTTTTCTGAGGAGTGCCAATGCTTTTATTGGCCATAACTCTGGTAATTGAGCTGGGATGAACTCCTATTCTTCTAGCTAGTTCTCGTCGAGTCAGAGCTCGAAGTTTGCCAATGTCTCCTGAGTAAAGATAATCAGATTGAACCTCCTTTATGTAATAAATAATCTGATAGATAGTAGTGGTTCTTCGATTAATCATACTTATTGTTTTAAAAATCTTGGAGACCCGGTTAAGTTCTTTAGCAGCAAGCTTTTTCTTTTGGTAGAGTTCTTCGTACCGCCTGTAGTCAATAGAGTACTTGCCTTTGATCAGGTAATCTTCTTTTGTATGGGGATAGATTATCAGCTTATCCCCTTCTATCTTAATGGAAGCTACTTTAAAATTTCTGGCTGTTGGGGAAGGGCTACTTTCGTTATAAGAAGAAGCCAAAGCGCCGCTGGTTAACTTCTCTAACTCAAATCTATTGAGGAAATTTTTGAAGATTCTGTTTTCTTCAGGAGTTAGTTGACACTGGTGCTCGATTTCACTAATGTTTGAATTACCATATAAAAGCTTGTTGAAATGGTCTTTTCCTATTAGTTGGCCAATCTTCTGCAGAAGAGGGACAGTCTTGGGATTCTGGTGCAACAATTCTTCCAGGTCAAAATTATCTGAGGAGAACATGCCCTCTTCTCTAAATTCAATAGAAGAAGGAATCCTAACTCCTTTAAACTTTCTATAACATATAACTTTCCATTTGTCTATTAATTCTTTAAAGAGAGAGGTGTTCTCCAAATTTTTAATTAACTTTCGAAATTCGGACTCAGGCAGAGAAAAGAGTTGACCCAATTTCATTCTTCCAATTTGTTTTTGCCTTAAGGTCTGTGCGGTTTTTTCTCTGAAAGTCTGTTTTAGAGAGCCCATTTCCATTTGAAATAAATCTCACTTCCTTCAGTGAAAGTTAGAGGCAATAATAAGGTTGAATTGAATCTTCCCCTATATATATAGAAAAGAGGCTTTTGTCAAGCCCGATTGTCTATCAGTAAAAGAATTCAGTTTTTGATGAACTAGGAAATTAGGACATTCCTTAAAAGAAAGCGTTTAGCGGATAGCGTATAGTGAAAAACAAAAAACGCAAAACTAT
>CAZQMG010000018.1:0-16033 GCA_964594375.1 uncultured Clostridia bacterium
AACTCGGCTTCAAATCCCTCTTTGGTCGTAGGAAGTGTTTTGTTTTTTACGACATACGATATACGCAATACGATATACGAGTCTGGTGCCGGAGGTGGGATTTGAACCCACATGAGGGGTAAGCCTCACTGGATTTTGAGTCCAGCGTGTCTGCCAGTTCCACCACTCCGGCATATCCTTTCACTACTTCATCATAGCCTAATTCTCGTAACTTTGCAAGTCAATTTTTCTTTTCTTTTCTTCTTTTATTCAATTTCCTTGAGTCTTTTTTTTAGTCTTTTTGATTTCTGGGTAAGAGCTTCTTCCCTCTCTTTTTCTTTTTTTATAATCTCAGGTGGGGCTTTTTCTAGAAAATGTGGGTTGGATAGTCTTTTTTCCAGTATAAGTATCTCTTTTTCTAATTTCTGCCAGTTTGCTTTTAACCTCTTCTTTTCTTTATCCATATCTATTAATTCGGCCAGGGGAATGAAGATTTCTATATCTTCTATTAAAGAGGAGGCTGAATAGGCTGGCTTGGTTATATTTTTATTGATGACCAATTTTTTTGCTTTTGCCAGATTAGTAATTTCCTTTTCATTTTCTTTCAGGATATTGAGATTATTTTTATTAGAAGGTTTAAGCCAGAGTTCTATTTTTATCTGGGGGGGAATTCCTATTTCAGACCTGATAGTACGTGCCTCTTGGATGATTTCCCTTAAAAGATGCATCTCTTTATTTCCGTCTGGGCTCATTTTTTTACTGGGAAGGGGCCAGGGAGAGACCATAATGCTTTCTTCAGTTCCAGGCAGGCGCTGATAAATTTCTTCAGTGATAAAAGGGATGAAGGGATGAAGTAGTTTTAGAGTTCCTTTCAGCACATACCAGAGTATCCATTGAGCTGTATAACGGGATGATGAATCTTCTTTATCAAGAAGGCGAAACTTTACCAGCTCTATATACCAATCGCAAAACTCTCCCCAGAAAAATTGATAGAGGCGATGAGCTGCCTGGGAAAATTCAAAGTTTTCTAGATTTAGAGTAATTTCTTTAATAAGAGAGAAATAGAGATTGAGAATCCATTTATCAGATAGTCTCATTAATTCTGGGTTCGGTTTTTTTTCCCGGGGAGTAAAGTCTTTGAGATTCATCAGCACAAAGCGGGAAGCATTCCATATTTTATTGACGAAATTACGGTAGCCGCGTACCCTATCTTCGGAAAAAGGAAGATAGGGAGAATCTGACTGAGGAGAGACCAGGGCAAATCTGAAGGCATCTGTTCCGTAATTTTCCATTATTATTAGAGGATCTATTGCATTCCCCTTAGATTTACTCATTTTTCGTCCTTTTTCGTCGCCGATAAGGGGATGAATATAGACCTTATAAAAGGGGACCTTGCCGGTAAATCTTAACCCCATCATTATCATTCGAGCCACCCAGAAGAAGAGGATATCCCAGGCAGTGCAGAGAACAGAGGTGGGGTAGAATTTTTCCAATTTTTCTGTTTTTTCAGGCCAACCCAGAGTAGTAAAGGGCCAGAGGCTGGAGGAGAACCAGGTATCCAGGACATCTTCCTCCTGTCTGAGTTCTGTCTTATCACAGGAGGAACAGGCTGGAGGTCTATCTTCAGCCACAGTTGGTTTCCCACAGTCCTCACAATACCAGACAGGCAATTTGTGGCCCCACCAGAGCTGACGGGAAATACACCAATCATGAATATTCTCCATCCACTGCAAATAGTTCTTCTTCCAGCGAGAAGGAATAAATTCTATTTCGTTCTCTTTGACCGCTCTCATAGCTTCTTTGGCTAAATCTTTTGTTCGCACAAACCATTGAGAAGAAAGATAGGGTTCTACTATTTCCTCACAGCGATAGCAATGTCCTATACGGTAGTTATAGTCTTTTATTTTCTCCAGATAATCTTTCTTCTTAAGATCAGCCAGTACTTTTTCTCGACACTTATATCTATCTAAACCTTGATAAATGCCTCCTTTTTCATTTATAGTTGCGGTTTTATCCAAAATATTAATGAAAGCAAGATTATGTTTTTTTCCTATTAAGAAATCATTGGCGTCATGAGCCGGTGTGATTTTGAGGGCACCAGTCCCAAATTCTGGGTCAACATATTCATCAAAAATGATGGGAAGTTCCCGCTCCAGTAAGGGTAAGATTACTTTCTTGCCTTTTAGTTTTTTGAATCTTTCATCTTTTGGATTTACTGCTATCGCCGTATCCCCTAGCATAGTCTCGGGACGGGTAGTGGCTACCACCAGATACTCTTTATTATTCTTAAAAGGGTATCTTATATAGTAGAGTTTTCCTCTTATCTCTTCATACTCTACCTCAATATCAGACAAAGCTGTTCCACAACGAGGGCACCAATTAACAATATAATCTCCCCGGTAAATATAGCCTTGCTGGTAAAGCTCTACAAATACTTTTTTTACTGCTGCTGAGTGCTCTTTATCCATAGTGAAGGATTTATCCTTCCAGCTACAGGAGACACCCAGGCTTCTCAATTGGAAAAAGATTCTCTCTCCATATTTCTCTTTCCACTGCCAAACTCGCTCAAGAAATTTCTTCCTTCCTAAATGCTGTCTGGTTACTCCTTCTTTAGCCAGGCTCTTTTCTACTACATTTTGGGTAGCAATTCCGGCGTGGTCAGTGCCTGGAATCCATAAGGTTTCGTAGCCCTGCATGCGCCTAAAACGAGTGAGAATATCCTGGATAGTAATATCAAAAGCATGTCCCATATGAAGAATTCCGGTAATATTGGGAGGAGGCATAACCATAGAAAAAGTCTCTTTTTTCATGTCTTGCCGGGGCGAGAAATAATCTTCTTTTTCCCACCAATCAAGCCATTTTTTTTCCATTTGCTTGGGTTCGTAGCGTTTTTTCATTGGTTTTTATCTTCGCATATCGTATTGCGCAATACGCTATACTAGTGAATCGTATTTCGTGAATGGTGAATCGTAAAATCACATATCCTGCACACTCTCTTTGCCCTGTCCTTTTTTCTAGGATGAGAGAATACCTTCTTTTTTTCTTACTATTCACGAACGACTATTCACGATTCACTATGACTTTGGGTTTTCGTTTTTTACTATACGCTACCCGCTAAACGCTATACGCTATATTTAACTATGAACAATCAACTCACTAGGGAATCTTAGCCAAAGGGTATAGTGTTGTCAAGTTTGACAGAGACTGGCAAATATTATATTTTAAAAGTAATGAGTGAAGTTTTTCCTTAACTTAGAAGCTTGGAGATTTATACGGCTGCCAAAGGACTTTTTCTGGAGAAGCCTTATAGGAGCAAAATCGTGAATGGTGAATAGTGAATCGCAAACAGAGAAATAAATGATTGTAGGGTTTGGTTGACAATTCACGATTCACCAAATACGATTCACCAGCTCTGTCCTGTGTGAATAGTATTGCCTTGTGAATTTTAAGGTTTTTTCTTACGATATACCATATACGATATACGCAATACGAGATTGTTTTGAGTTAGGATGTAGAATGAAATTAGTGGTATTCGTGCTTAACAAGGAAGAGTTCCTGGAAGATGTTTTGGAAGCTTTCATAGAAGCAGGAATTACCGGTGCTACTATTCTGGATAGCGAGGGAATGGGGAGGTTCTTGACCTATGAGGTCCCTCTCTTTGCTGACTTCAGGGATTTTATGAAAGGGAATAAACCTTACAATAAGACTATATTTTCCGTGGTAGATGAAGACGAAAAAATCAAAAAAGTAGAAGAGCTGATTGAGCAGATATGTGGTGATTTATCTTCTCCAGGTACAGGTGTTTTTTTTACCCTTCCTATAGACTATATTAAGGGTTTAATTAAGGAAACAGAGTAAGGGGAAAGGGTGTTATATTGTGAAAATCCTAGACCTAATAGATTCTCAGTGTATCAAGTTGGAGCTTGAATCAAGAAAGAAAAAAGAACTGGCAGAAGAGATGGTTGACCTTCTTTTTCAATCCGGCAAGATAAAGGAAAAGGAAAAAGTGAAAGAGACTATGATGGAACGAGAGAAAAAAGGTAGTTCAGGCATTGGTGAAGGGATTGCTATCCCACATATAATGTCCTCAGAAGTCTCCCAAACACTTATGGCTTTTGGACAGAGTAAAAAAGGCATTAATTTCGCCTCAATAGACGGAAAGCCAATATACCTTGTTTTCCTTTTAATCGGCCCAGCTAATGATGCTATGCTTCATCTGAAGATCCTGGCTAAGCTTTGCCGATTTCTGCATAATTCTCTCTTTAAAGAGGCTCTATTGAATGCTAATAATAAAGAAGAAATTATTCAAGCCTTTGCAGAAGAAGAGAAAAGAGAAGGTTAAGAGTGTGAATGTTCATTTAAAATGGAAGATAATAAGAATCTTACTTACCACCAGTTATCTTATGCTAGGGTGGATTTTTTTTACTGTAAATCTGGCTCCTTTTTCTCTCTTCCTTGGCCTGATGCTTTCCTTTGCCGTTGCTTTCTTTACTTATGACTTATTTATTGAAAAAGAAGAGGCAGCACGCCGTAGTCTCCTTCCCAGAATATACTTACTAATTCTTTATCCCCTGGTTTTATTGACAAAAGTCTATCTGGCCAGTTTCAAGATGATTATCCCTGTAATTAGTGGCCAGAGTAATCCTCGTGTAGTCCATTTTCGTACTCGCCTGAAGTCAGAATTAGCCAGGGTTGTTCTAGCTAATTCTATTACTCTTACTCCGGGAACCCTGACTCTTGACCTGGGTAATGACCATTTAATAGTGCACTGGTTGGATGCAAAAACTATCCACAGCCACTATGCGGCAAGACTCATCAAGGGGCACTTTGAATCCTGGTTAAA
This sequence comes from uncultured Clostridia bacterium, assembly GCA_964594375.1. Classification (GTDB taxonomy): domain Bacteria; phylum Aerophobota; class Aerophobia; order Aerophobales; family AE-B3A; genus AE-B3A. The sequence goes on from CAZQMG010000018.1 coordinate 4,823, forward strand.
AAGGATATGGATGTGAGTGTATTCGTTATAGCCAGCTTTTGTTTTTTGGCTACTTCTTTATTGAGTCTTATTAGAATTATTATTGGTCCTACTGCCCAGGATCGCTTAGTAGGGTTAAATCTCATTGTTCCTCAAGTAGTTGCTATTATGGTGTTGATGGCGATTAATTTTAATCGTACTGTTTATCTGGATGTGGCTTTAGTTTATGCTATTCTTGGTTTTATCAGTATAATTGCTATTACTAAGTATCTTAAGGGAAAGAAGTTGCACGAATGATATATATTGTCTATATTTTTTTCTTTTTGAGTATTTTCTTCGCTTTTTTTGGTAATATTGGCATGCTGCGGTTCCCCGATGTTTATACGCGTCTGCAGGCTTCTTCTAAATGTGCTACCACTTCCCTTCTTTCTCTTTTTATTGGTCTTATGATTCTTAAAGGATTTAGCTCCATAAGTGTGAGGATTTTGGTTATCGGTATATTTTTTCTCCTCACTAGCCCTGTTGCTTCTCACGCTATTGGTAGAAGTGCCTACGAAGGGGGGATTTTACCCTGGCGGAGGGTGAGGAAAAAGGAAGATATTCCTGAGGATAAGTAACATGCTCCAAATCATTCTTCTTCTTCTTCTTATTCTGGCTATTTTATCCCTGGAGTTCAAAGATTTATTGAGTGCTATTATCTCTCTGGCTGCTTTTAGTTTTATGCTTTCTCTACTTTTTTACTATCTACACGCTCCTGATGTGGCTATTGCTGAAGCAGCCGTGGGAGCTGGAGTAACTACTATTCTGTTTGTCCTGGTAATAAGTCGAACTAAGCGGAGAGAAAGATGAAAAGGGTCTTCCCTCTGCTAGTTTTGCTGGCTCTGGCAATGCTACTTATCTGGGGGATTGAGTTCTCCTCTCTTCCTCCTCGTGTTATTACCCGATATTATATAGACTATGGCAGGGAAGAGACAGGAGTTATTAATTTAGTTTCCGCTATTTATTTAGGTTATAGGGTTTTCGATACCTTTGGGGAGACACTTGTGCTGCTTCTGGCTGTTTTTGGAGTGGCAATGCTATTTAAGAAAACCTGAGAGGAAGAATACTTTCCCCCCTCATCCCTTCCCTCTCCCCCATGGGGAGAGGATTAAGGAGAGGGGAGTATCTAGGATCGAGTATCCCCTAGATTCTTTTTTAGTCGATGAACTATGAACCATGAACTACTTGTTGTGGGTTTTCCGTTTTTTCCTTGTTTTTATCAATGAAGTATTCCCTATGGTTTTGAATTTTTTGTTTTTTACTATACGCTATACGCTACCCGCTATACGCTGTATTTATCGATGAACTATGAACTAAGAAAGGAGGCAAGATGGAAAGGTCGCAAATAGTGACTATGGTTTCCAGGAAGTTAGTTCCCTATATTCTTCTTTTTGGGCTTTATCTTATATCCTATGGGCATCTTTCTCCGGGAGGAGGCTTTCAGGGAGGAGTAGTCCTGGCATCCGGGATAATTCTTCTCTTCCTTTCGCACGGATTTACTCTGGTTCAAAGGAGCTTTTCTGAGAGGCAACTCAGTCTGACGGTACTGGTGATGGTCTTTCTTTTTCTTCTTCTCGGTTTGGCAGGCCTTATACTGGGAAAGTCTTTCTTGAGTAATATTTTACTTTTAGGAGAGGCAGGGGAGATACCCAGCGCTGGATTTATTCTTCTGCTTGATATGATTATTGGTCTGAATGTGGGAGCAGGGATTACTCTTATCTGCCTTTATTTATTTAGAGCCTGATTTCGTATATCGATACTCCCCCCTCACCCCTTCCCTCTCTTGGAGTTCATAGTTATGAGTTCATAGTTGATCGACAGAAAGAACAACAAGACGGTAAGTGGTGAGTGGTTAATTGGTGAGCAGTACTCCCTCCCCTCTGGGGAGGGAAAAATTAACCATTTAACCAATTAACCATTTAACTAATGAGTTAACAAGTCAATGAACAATGAACTGCGAACAATGAACACAAAAAAGGAGAGGGGAGACGAAGGATGAGGAGTGAGCATCTAGAATCGAGTATCCAGAACCTAGATTATTTTTAGTCGATGAACAATGAACTACTTGTTGTGGGTTTTCTGTTTTTCCCTTGTTTTTATCAATGAAGTATGCCCTATGGTTTTGAATTTTTTGTTTTTTACTATACGCTACCCGCTACCCGCTATACGCTGTATTTATCAATGAACTATATTTAAGGAGTCCAATCAGTGTCTTTTTATCTTATTATAGCCATTTTCATCGTGGGAATATGGGGCCTGATAGCCAAAGATAACCTTATCAAGAAAATAATAGGATTAAACATCCTCAATAGTGGGGTAGTCCTTTTCTTTGTCTATATAGGGTCTTTTCAGGGTACTACCGCTCCCATAATGGAAAAAGGGATAAAAGATGTGGTAGACCCCATTCCTCAGGCCCTTATGCTTACTGCCATTGTCATTGGAATCTGTCTTACCGCTCTAGCTTTAGCTTTGGTCTTGAAACTCTATCAGAAGTACAAGACTTTAAGTATCTCTCAAATAGAAAAAATGAGTAAAGATGAATAATATATTGATTCTTCTTATAGTCCTGCCTCTTTTAAGCTCTTTCCTCGTTCTTTTGGCAAGCTTCATCTCTCGTTCTTCTCCGGGTAAGATATTTAGCTTAGGAGGAGTTGCTCTTTCTTTAGGTTTACTTTGCCTGATAGCGCCTGCTATATTTTCCGGTGGAACTTTTAGCTACAGTGTAGGAGGATGGAAAGGGCCTCTGGGAATAACTCTTTATATGGATGGCTTAGCCTGGCTTACCTCTTTAATAGGGACGATTATTGCTTTACTTGCTCTTATCTATACCTCGGGAGAAAAAGATTATCATCCCAGGTTTTATTTCTTTTTTCTATTGCTCATAGTAGGGATGCAGGGAGTTATTCTTACCGATGACATCTTTAATATGTTTGTCTTTTTTGAGATTCTTTCTATCTCTACCTACGTCCTGGTTGCTTATTTTCAGACTGAGAGAGCCATAAGAGCCAGTTTCGATTACCTTCTCTTGAGCAGTCTGGGAGCTGCCTTTTTTTTGTTGGGCATAGGACTTATTTATCAAGCAGGTGGAGTATTAAGTTTAGAAGGGATAAGAGAAGTTGCTATCCATTTACAGAAAAACTCGCCTTCTATGTTTAATCTGGCAGTTGTCTGCCTGGTAGTAGGTGTCGGTATTAAGGCTGCTTTTATTCCTCTTCATACCTGGCTGCCCAATGCTCATGCTTATGCTCCTACTCCTGTCTCTGCTCTTTTATCGGCGGTGATGATCAAAGTTTCTTTTCTATCTATCTGGAGAATTATCAATATTTTTCAGGCACTTACCTTCCAGTATCTTTTTATATGGATAGGAGCTTTTACTGCTTTTTTAGCTGTGATTTGGGCTCTAGCTCAAACTGATATTAAGAAAATTCTTGCTTATCACAGCATTTCCCAGATGGGATTTATAGTAGCTTCCTTTGGAGTAGCCTCATCTTTATCTCTCACTGCTTCCTTTTTTCATATAATTAACCACTCTCTCTTTAAGAGCCTACTCTTTCTTTCGGCTGGCCTGGTTATTTATACTACGGGGATAAGAGATGTAAGTAAATTATCAGGACTGGGCAGGAAGATGCCCCTGGGCTTTTTTGCTTGTTTAGTGGGGTCCCTTTCCATCTCAGGGATACCCCCTTTCAACGGTTTTGTCAGCAAGAATCTTATTTCTCTTTCCTTAAAGAATTATCCTGTAGCTGCTTTTCTTATTCTGTTGGCTAGTGTAGGTACAGTTGCCTCTTTTAGCAAAATAATGAGAATTTTTGTTGGCAGCTCTGCCGGCGATAGAATAAAGAAGGTCCCGCTAAGTATGACTCTTCCCCTTCTTATTCTCTGTGCATTCTGCCTGGCTTTGGGTATTTTCCCCTCCTGGGGAGCAGGGGGGATATCTCGCCTTATAGTACCTGGATCGTTTTCCTTGCCAGGAGTATATACCTTCTGGCAAGTAGCTGTTAGTATTCTTATTTTAGCTGTGGGAGTTCTTTTTTATCTATTTACTCTTACTTCCTATGGGAAGAGGGTCTTTGGCTACATCAGACAAATGAGATCGGGGTTAAATAATTCTCTATTACTACTCATAATCTCCTTGATATTTTTTGTAATTTTTATCCAGCTTTTTTAGAAAAATAGGTGTTTTTGACATTTATTCTTGCTTGGCTTATACTGTTATGTTTTGAATAGTTGGCAGGTATCAGTTCATAGTTCAACGATAAATACAGCGTATAGCGGGTAGCGTATAGCGTATAGTAAAAACAAAAAATTCAAAACCATAGGGAACACTTTATCGATAGAAAGAACAATAAGACGGTGAGTGGTTAATTGATGAGTAGTGCTCTCTCCCCTCTGGAGCGAGGGGAGAATTAACCATTTAACCAATTAACTAATTAAACTAACGGATTAGCAGAACAATGAACAATAAACTAATTAAGGGAGAAATAAATGAAGTTGGAGAATGAGCTGGGGCTTTTTAGCGGCAGAGCTAATCCCGAGCTGGCTAATAAGATAGCCAAACATATAGGGGCTCCTTTGGGAAAAATGGAGCTCAGTTCCTTTAGTGATAAGGAGATGTATGTTAGGATAAATGAGAATGTCAGGGGAAAGGATGTTTTTCTTATCCAACCTACCAGCCCCCCTGCCAACGAGAATTTAATGGAGCTCCTTATAATGATAGATGCTTTTCAAAGAGCATCGGCTCGAAGAATCACAGCCGTTATTTCTTATTATGGATACGGGCGTCAAGACAGGAAGGATGAGCCACGTGTTCCTATCACAGCCAAATTAGTAGCTAATTTAGTCACTACAGCAGGTGCAGATAGAGTTCTTACTATAGATCTTCACGCGGCTCAGATTCAAGGATTTTTTGATATAAAGGTAGACCATCTTTTTGCCGCCCCCGTATTTGTTGATTATTTTATCAGTAAGAATCTTAAGAATTTGGTAATTCTCTCTCCCGATATGGGAGGGATAAGGAGAGCACGTGCTTATGCTAACAGGCTAGATGCTTCTCTGGCTGTCATAGATAAAAGAAGAACCGGTGCTAATAAGGCTGAAGTATTGAATGTAGTAGGCAAAGTCAAAGGGAAGCAGATTCTTATTGTGGATGATATGATTGATACCGGCGGAACATTGATAGCAGCGGTGAGAGCTTTGATAAAGAAAGGAGTTCAGGAAATCTACGTCAGTGCCACTCATCCTATCCTTTCAGGAAGTGCTTATGAAATGATTGAGAGCTCTTCTTTGAAGGAGCTGGTAGTAACCGATACTATTCCCCTAAAACAAGAGAAAGCAAAAACAAAAATAAAAGTTCTTTCAGTGGCTCCTTTATTGGGAGAGGCTATAAAACGCATTCATGAAAATAGGTCTGTAAGCTCTCTTTTTGTGTAGTTCATTAAATACAGCGTATAGCGTTTAGCGTACAGTGAAAAACGTAAAAGGAAAAATGCAGAATCGTAGTGAATAGTTCATTGGTAAGAACGAATTAGTTCATCGACAAAATAAATCAGTTCATAGTTCATTGTTCGTTGTTCATCGATAAGAAGAAGGATCTATATCCTATGGTTTTATGTTTTTTACTATACGCTACCCGCTAAACGCTATACGCTAAAATTGAAAGGAGTTTTTTTGATGGAAACAGTCAGGTTAAAAGTGAAACTCAGGGATAAAATAGGCAAGGAATATGCTCGTAAGTTAAGAAAAGAGGGGGGTTTGCCGGCCATTCTCTATGGCCCTCATCTTAGGATAAGTCTGCCTTTAGAGATAGGGCAGGAGGATTTGCGTGAATTTACCTCTCGTTTATCTAAAGGAGAAACGGTTGTTACTCTGGATATAATTAATGAGAAAAAGAATAAAGAGAGGGAAGTTATCGTCAAGGATGTTCAGAGAGATTGGTTAAAGGGGGGTCTCCAGCACATTGATTTTTATGAGATTACTCGAGGAGAAGAGGTGTCTACTGCACTGCCTTTGTCCTTTATAGGCAAAGCTAAAGGAGAGAAATTGGGAGGTGTGGTGGAACATCTCTTAAGAGAGGTGAAGATCGAATGTCTTCCCAGGAATATTCCTCTCAATATAGAGGTAGATGTAAGTTCTCTAGACATAGGTGATTTTGTGGATATAAAAGATTTAGCCATACCTTCCGGGGTGAAGATTGTTAATCATCCTGAGGAAAGGGTGGTTACAGTGCTTCATCCTACCAGGGTGGAAGAAGAGGTTGAGGAAGAAGAAGCCGAAGAAGAGGTTGAGGTAATAGGCAAGAAGGAAAGAGAGGGAGAGGAAGCTTCTGAAGAAGTACAGGAAAAGACATCAGAGAAAAGTAAGGAATGAGAGTGATCTTTGGACTGGGTAATCCGGGAAAGGATTATGAGCAGAGTCGGCATAATATAGGGTTTCGTGTTATAGATAAACTTTCCCAAGAGCACAGAGTTGAACTAAATAAATATTCATGTCAGGCCTGGATAGGAGAAGGTGAGATAGGTAAGGAAGAGGTTTTCTTAGTTAAACCTCTTACTTTCGTCAATGCAGCAGGTGTTTCCCTTCTTCAGCTCAAACAGAAACATAAAACAAGTTTAGAAGATATAATGGTGATTAGCGACGATGTGAATTTAGAATTAGGTAAGCTTAGATTGGCTCGCAAAGGAGGAGACGGAGGGCACAAAGGGTTAAGGTCTATTATTGAGTTTCTGGGGACAGAGGAATTTCCCCGTCTGAGGATTGGCATTGACAGACCCGAGGAGAAAATAGAATTAAAGGAATACGTCCTGGGAGAATTCACCTTTAGAGAGAAGAAGGTAATTGAAGAGACAATAAGTAGAGCCAGTCAAGCAGTGGAGATGGTGATAAGGCAAGGAATAGACGAGACTATGAAACTTTATAATTAAGAGGAGAAAAAGCTTATGTGGCAGGTTTTTATCCCGGCAGGAGCAGGAGTAATAGGACTAATCGGAGTAGGTTTTTTGATAAAGGGTATTCTCAAGGCAAGTTCGGGGAATAAACTAATGACGGACATTTCCCGGACCATTCAGCAAGGAGCAAAAGCTTTTCTCTTCAGGGAATATAGAACAGTAGCTATTTTGGTGGTCATAGTGGCTACTCTTCTTTCTCTGGCTCCTTTCTTTGTACACAATGTCGGAGTCAATTGGCAAACAGCACTAGCTTTTGTTATTGGGGTTGTTTGTTCGGCTTCAGCTGGTTGGATTGGGATGAGTATAGCTACTAGAGCTAATTCTAGAACCACTGAGGCGGCTCGAAGGGGACTCAAGCCAGCTTTAAATATTTCCTTTTCGGCCGGAGCAGTTACCGGTTTGTCCATAGTTTGCGTAGCCTTTTTAGGGTTGGTAGTCGTCTATCTCTTATTTAAAGGTAAACCAGCTATTATAAATGGATACGCTATGGGAGCCTCCTTGATGGCTTTGTTTGCTCGTGCAGGAGGAGGAATCTATACCAAGGGAGCAGATATGGGAGCAGATTTGGTGGGAAAGGTAGAAGCAGGTATTCCTGAAGATGATGCTCGTAACCCGGCTGTTATTGCTGATAATGTGGGAGATAATGTAGGTGATGTAGCTGGCTTGGGAGCGGACCTTCTTGAATCTTATGTAGAGTCAATAATTGCTACTTTAGCTATTGCTGCTTCTATAGCTATTCTTTCTTTAACCTACCTTCCCTTTTATCTGGCCGGCTGGGGGATACTTTGTTCCCTCATAGGAGTTGGTTGGATAAAAATGGCTAAATTAAAGGACCCTCAGGCAACTCTGAATGGAGGAACCTATATCTCTGCTGCTTTGATGATGGTTGGCTCTTTCTTTATTGTAAAGTATCTTGGAGCTGCTTATGGGGATTACTCTCTCTTAGGACCTTTCTGGGCCATTATTGCTGGAATTCTTTCCGGTTTAGTTATAGGAGAGGTTAGCGTTTATTATAGCTCCAGTAAATATAAACCTGTTAAGGAACTGGCTAATTCCTGTAAGACCGGCCCGGCGATAGCAATAGTCAATGGGCTATCTCTGGGGATGTTATCAACTTTGGTTCCGGTAGTGGTTATTGCTGCGGCTACTCTCATTGGATTCTTCTTTGCCGGGATGTATGGAGTAGCTATGGCTGCCCTGGGTATGCTTTCTATCCTGGGCGTTACCCTGGCTGTTGATTCCTATGGACCGGTGGCCGACAATGCAGGAGGAATCGCAGAGATGGCTCAGCTACCGAGAGAGGTTCGTCAGGTCACTGATAAATTAGATACAGTGGGAAACACCACTGCTGCTATTGGTAAGGGGTTTGCCATAGGTTCAGCTGCTTTTGCTGCTTTAGGGTTGATTACCGCTTATAGGGTCACTATAAACAGTCTTGCTTCTCGCTCTTTCACCCTTTCCCTGGCCGACCCTAAATTAATTGCTGGCTTGCTGATTGGAGGAATGGTCCCCTATCTCTATGGCTCTCTCTTAGCCAGAGGAGTAGGAAGGGTAGCTTTTCAAGTGGTAGAGGAGGTGAGAAGGCAGTTCAGGGAGATCCCTGGACTGATGAAGGGAAAGGCGAAAGCTGACTCTACCAAATGTGTGGATATAGCTGCGCGGGGAGCATTGGAGAATATGATGCTGCCAGGAATCCTGGCTATAATTATTCCAGTGGGGATTGGTTTTATGCTGGGTCCTGTTGCTCTAGGAGGATTTCTGGTTGGGTCTTTGGTAGTGGGTCTTCCTTTAGGAATACAGACAGCCAATACAGGAGCAGCTCTAGATAATGCCAAGAAATATATTGAAGAAGGAAATCTGGGAGGAAAGGGCTCTCCTGCTCATAAGGCCTCAGTAGTGGGGGATACTGTAGGAGATCCCTTAAAAGACACAGTTGGTCCCTCTATTAATATCCTGATTAAGTTGATGTCCGTGGTTTCTCTTGTTTTAGCTCCTCTATTTGTGGCTTTACATTAAACTATAGCGGATAGCGTTTAGCGTGTAGCGGATAGTGAAAAACGTAGAGTGAAAATGCAAGACTATAGTTCGTTGTTCATAGTTCATCGACAAAAAGAACAATAAGACGGTAAGTGGTGAGTGGTTAATTGGTGAGTAGTGCTCTCTCCCCTCCGGAGAGGGAAAAATTAACCATTTAACCAATTAACCATTTAACTAACGAGTTAACAAGTCAATGAACAATGAACTAGCAGTGAGCTCGTAAGAGCGAGGGTACGATGAACTTGGAGGAAAAAGATGGCAGAGATTATAAGAGCTCCAGCGGTAGCAGGTACTTTTTATAAAGGGACAGCAGAGACTTTAAACCAGCAGATTGAGGACTGTTATACTCATCCCTTAGGTCCGGGGAAAGTACCACAACTGAGCTCAAAAAAAGAGGGCAATATTTTAGGTCTGGTCAGTCCACATGCAGGATATGCTTATTCTGGTCCTGTAGCTGCCTGGGGATTTCATCAAGTGATAAGAGGGCAGATTCCGGAAGTAGTTGTTATCTTGGGTCCTAATCATCGTGGTTTTGGTGCTTCTATAGCTATATCCGGTAAAGGTGGGTGGAAAACCCCTTTAGGAAAAATTCAGGTAGATGAGGAGCTAGCAAAAGAAATAGTGGAGATTTCTCCTCTTGTCCAATTTGATGATAAAGCTCACCAAAGAGAGCATTCTCTGGAGGTTCAACTTCCCTTTCTTCAATATAGTTATGGAGAAAGTTTCAAGATAGTTCCCATTTGCATGATGGAGCGGGACCAGTCTATAGCTAGTAAGCTGGGGGAGGTTCTCTCTCAAGTGCTTGGAGGAAAGAATAGCTTAATAATCGCTAGTACAGACTTTACCCATTATCAGCCAAAGGATATTGCCGAAAGGCAGGACAAAAAAGCCTTAACGGCTATTCTCTCTCTTAGCCCGGGAAATCTTAATCATGCGGTTTCCCGCTATCGTATCTCTATGTGTGGACTTGGTCCAGTAATGGCTATGCTTACTGCTGCCTCTTTACTGGGAGCAAAAACAGCCAGACTCTTGAAATACGCTACCTCGGGAGATATTAGCGGGGATTATGAGGCAGTGGTTGGTTATGCCTCAGTAGTGGTAGAAAAGTAGCATTTAAGGCTATTTTCTCTTCCTTTTCAAATCTTCTTTGCCTGAGTATAAGCTCATCGAAGTCTATTTTATGTCCGTCAAAAGTCGGCCCATCTACACAGGTAAATTTTACTTTTCCTCCCACTGTTACCCGACAGCCACCACACATACCTGTAGCATCTACCATAATGGAATTGAGACTCACCCTGGTTTCAATATCATATTTTTTAGTGAGTTCACAGACTGCTTTCATCATAGGAAGAGGACCAATAGCTACTGCTTCCTCTATTTTCTCCTTCCTATCCAGAACCTTTCTTACCAAATCAGTAACAAAGCCGTGATGGCCAAAGCTTCCATCATCAGTGCTGTAGAGCACTTCATCACTTACCCTTTCCATTCTTTTCCTAAAGAAGAAAAGATTTTTACTTCTTGCTCCGATCAATGAGATAACCTTGTTACCTACATCTTTATACTTTTTAGCTTCCGGATAAAGAGGAGCTACTCCTACTCCTCCTCCTATACAAAGCACAGTCCCTACCTTCTCGATAGGGCTGGGAATGCCCAGGGGCCCAAGAATATCCTCTATTGTCTCTCCTTCTTTCATCATGCCCAACTGAATAGTAGTTTTCCCTACTTCCTGAATTACGATAGTAATGCTTCCTTCTTCAGGGTTATGTTCAGCAATGGTAAGAGGGATACGCTCGCCTGTCTCATTTAATCTGACAACCACAAACTGGCCTGCTTCGAATTTTGAGGCAATATGAGGGGCCCGGATACGGAAAAGTTTAATCTGAGGAGCTAAATCTTCCTTTTTGAGAATCTTAAAGTGTTTTGTTTGCACTCTCTTCCCCTTTTGAAAATAGCGTATAGTAGAAAACAAGAAATTGAAAACCATAGGGAATACTTCATTGATAAAAAAACAACGGAAAAAGGGAGAAAAGGGGACGGTTCTATTTTTACTATTTTTAGTATATTTTTATGTTTTTATTAGTACCACTTTGTTAGGAACACTTCTAAATACTGGCTTATATTGTAAAATAGAACCGTCCCCTTTTTTCTTCTTTTTTCCCTTTTTTCTCTTTCTCTTGCGCAATACGACATACGATATACGCAATACTATATG
>CAZQMG010000018.1:16133-20515 GCA_964594375.1 uncultured Clostridia bacterium
CCTTTTTTCTCTTTCTCTTGCGCAATACGACATACGATATACGCAATACTATATGCTAGCATAGTTTTGCTAATTTGACAATGAGATGTTGGGTAGATAGAATACAGGCGGAGAGCTACAATGAGCCAGAATAAGATTATTATAAAGGGAGCTAGAGAGCATAATCTTAAGGGCATAGACCTGGAAATTCTGCGCAATGAATTAGTGGTTATTACTGGATTAAGTGGTTCTGGAAAGTCCTCATTGGCTTTTGATACTCTCTATGCAGAAGGACAGCGGCGATATGTAGAATCACTTTCCAGTTATGCTCGACAATTTTTAGAGCAAATGTCCAAACCTAAGGTGGACTATATTGAAGGTCTATCTCCAGCAATTTCTATTGAGCAGCGTAAAGCCTCTTCAAATCCCAGGTCAACCGTAGCTACCCGTACTGAGATTTACGATTATTTGAGACTTATTTTTGCCCATATTGGTGAGCCTCATTGCTATAATTGTGGTAGAAAAATCCAGTCTCAGACTATAGAAGACATGAGTAATCAGATTATGCAGTTCAGGAAGGGTTCCTTGATCCAGATAATGTCTCCTCTAGTGCGAGGAAGAAAGGGAGAGCATAGGGACCTTTTAGAAGAGATAAAGAGAGAGGGTTATTTAAGAGTAAGAATTGATGGGAGGATTCGTCTTCTGGAGGAGGAAGTATTTCTGGATAAAAATAAAAAACATACTGTAGAGATAGTAGTGGATAGATTAGAAATAAAGAAGGGGATAGAAACTCGTTTAACTGACTCTTTAGAAACAGCCAGTAATAGGTCAGATGGTTTGGTCCTGGTTACTCAAAAGCTCGGTGAGAAGGAGAAGGAGCATATTTTTAGTCGACACTTTGCCTGTTCTCACTGTGGTATTAGTTATCAGGAAATATCTCCTCGTATGTTTTCTTTTAATAGCCCCTATGGGGCCTGCCCGGTTTGTAATGGATTGGGAACTCAGCAGAGCATAGATCCTGGCCTGGTGGTGCCGGACAGGGCCAGGTCTCTGAATGAGGGTGCTGTTGTACCCTGGAACGTGGGAGTGGGATTTCATAGGTGGGCAAGAACGGCTGCTGGATATTACTTTAGGCGGCTTGCTTCAGTTGCTGAACACTATGATTTTTCTCTGGATGAACCTTTTGAAAGCCTATCAGAAAGAGCACAGAAAACTATCCTTTATGGCTCAGATTCTGAGAAGATTAAATTCACCGAACAAAGAGGGGGGGAATTTTATGAGTATTGGACTACCTTTGAAGGAGTTATCCCCAATCTGGAAAGGAGATACAAGGATAGTGGTTCAAATTATGTCCAGGAGGAGATATCTAAATATATAAGAGAGACCCCTTGTCCGGGATGCGGGGGAGCTCGTCTGCGTAAGGAAAGTTTGGCAGTAACTCTTGAAGGTATGTCCATTTATGAGATAGTCAAACGGAGCATAAAAGAGAATAATACTTTCTTTTCCAACTTGAAGTTAAGCTCACGTGAGCAATTGATAGCTGGCGAGATTTTAAAGGAAATAAAGAAAAGATTAGGTTTTATGGTTAGCGTTGGGCTGGATTATCTTACTCTGGATAGAAGGGTAGGTACTTTATCAGGAGGTGAGGCAGAGCGTATTCGTCTGGCTACTCAGATAGGGTCAGGCCTGGTAGGGGTGATTTATATTCTTGATGAGCCTACTATTGGTCTGCACCAGAGAGATAATAAGAGACTTCTGGATACCTTGAAAGGTCTGCGTGATATGGGTAATACTATTATTGTAGTAGAGCACGATAGATCTACTATAGAAGCAGCGGATCATATTATTGATTTAGGACCAGGAGCAGGAGAGCATGGGGGAGAGGTGGTGGTGAGTGGCTCTTTGCAAGATGTTATTGACTGCGGACGTAGTTTGACTGGGAAGTATCTTAAAAATGAATTGAAGATATCTATTCCTACTATTCGTCGCCAACCAAGAGATAATCAATATCTTGAGATTATCGGAGCAGAAGAACATAATTTAAAGAAGATAAATGTTAAGTTTCCCCTGGGGACATTTATCTGTATTACCGGCGTTTCGGGTTCTGGTAAGAGTACCCTGGTAGAGGAGACCCTATACAGAGCACTGGCACGTCATTTCTACAAAAGTAGGATGAAACCAGGAAAATACGAAAAGATGGAGGGTATACATTTTATTGACAAGGTAATAGTGATTGATCAGTCTCCTATTGGACGAACTCCTCGTTCTAACCCGGCTACCTATACCGGTCTTTTCACTCCTATCAGGCAACTTTTCTCTCAGATAGAAGAGGCTAGAATGAGAGGGTATCAACTGGGTAGATTTAGTTTTAATGTAAAAAGGGGCAGATGTCAGCGGTGCAAAGGTGAGGGACTGATCAAGATTGAAATGCAATTTCTTCCCGATGTCTATGTTCCCTGTGATGTCTGTAAGGGAAAGCGTTATAGTAAAGAAACCCTTCAGATAAAGTATAAGGGCAAGAATATTGCTGATGTTCTTGACCTGACGGTAGAAGAGGCTTTAAAATTTTTCCGTAACATTCCTCAAGTGAGAAGAAAATTGGAAACTTTGAATGATGTGGGATTAGGATATATCCATCTGGGGCAACCCGCTACTACTCTGTCTGGTGGAGAGGCGCAGAGGGTAAAGCTTTCCCGGGAGCTTTCCAAACTTGGCACAGGGAAGACTCTATATATATTAGATGAACCTACTACCGGTCTTCATTTTGCTGATATAGATAAGCTTCTAAGTGTTTTAAATCGATTAGTAGATAAAGAGAATACGATTCTGGTTATTGAGCATAATCCTGATGTAATCAAAATGGCTGATTATATTATTGATTTAGGTCCTGAAGGGGGAGAAGAAGGAGGGGAGCTGGTTGCCTGTGGTCCTCCCGAGGAGATTGTTAGAAACAAACGTTCTTATACCGGGGAAATTCTAAAGAAATTTCTATGAAAGTGGGTAATTTTTCTTTCCGCAATACGCAATACGATATACTTTCTTTTCTTTTTCTTTCTCTTACGCAATACGCAATACGATATAGGAGCAAATTATGTCTTTATCAAAAAGAGCTCAGTTAATTAGTCCTTCTCCTACTTTAGCTATAGCGGCGCGGGCTAAAGCGATGAGAGCTGAGGGCGTTGATGTGATTGGGTTTAGTGCAGGCGAGCCAGATTTCGATACACCCTCCTACATAAAGAAGGCGGCTAAAAAGGCATTAGATGAGGGATTTACTAAATACACGCCTGCATCAGGAATAGAAGAACTGAAAAAAGCTATTTGTCAGAAACTTAAAGAAGAGAATAATCTGGAGTATGATACTTCAGAGATAATTGTATCTTGTGGGGCAAAGCACTGTCTATATAATGCTTTTCAGGTTTTATGCCAGGAAGGTGATGAGGTAATCCTATCTGTTCCCTATTGGGTAAGTTATGTTGAACAAATAAAGCTTGCCGGCGCAAAGCCTATTTTTATAGAGACATCAGAGGAGGATGGATTTAAAATCTCTCCTTCTCAGCTTGAGCAAGTAATCACTTCTAAGACCAAGCTTTTTCTTATCAATAGTCCTAATAATCCCACCGGGGTAGTTTATTCTAAGAAAGAGCTGGAGGCCATTAAGGAGATACTGGTAAAGAAAGGTGTCTATGTAATTTCCGATGAGATTTATGAGAAAATCATCTATGATGCTAGAGAACACATTAGTATTGCCTCATTGGGACCAGAGATAAGAAAGCTGACTATTCTAATAAATGGCGTTTCCAAAACTTATTCCATGACTGGCTGGAGAATAGGTTATGCGGCAGGAGATAAGAGGATTATAGGAGCAATGTCTAGCTTACAGAGTCATTCTACTTCTAATCCTACTTCTATAGCTCAGAAAGCGGCTATAGCAGCCATTTGTAAACAGACAGAAGCTGTAGATAAGATGGTGGTTGAGTTCAGAAAGCGAAGAGATTACGCAGTAGAGAGATTAAAGGAAATTCCGGGAATTTCTTGTCTGAGGCCAGAAGGTGCCTTCTATGTATTTATCAATATATCAAAAATACTGAAAAAGAGGTATAATGGGGAAATAATAGGGGATTCTGTTCATCTGGCAGAATTGCTACTTAAGGAAGCCAGGGTAGCATTGGTTCCGGGTGCTGCCTTTGGAGCAGATAATTATGTCAGATTATCCTATGCTGCCTCAATGAATGATATTAGAGAAGGACTTGCACGATTAAGAGAGTTCATAAATCGTATATAGTATGTCGTATGTCGAAAAAGAAAGCGAAAAACGTAGGGCGAAAAACGCAAAACCATAGCGTAAAATTCAAAAGTTTTAGAAGATTTTGAATTATAGTTTTAGCTATACGAGACACGAGCAA
>CAZQMG010000019.1:0-16734 GCA_964594375.1 uncultured Clostridia bacterium
ATTATTAGATAAATTTAGTTAATATATAAAACATTCGTTAAGGCGAGGCTCCGAGTAATATTACATATAACAGAACTCGGGTTTGCGAAGTTGTGAAGCAATTTGCGAATTGCGTTTAGTAATGCCGTATTATCTGTTATTTCGCCTTCCGTATTTTCTTATCCGAAGTCTTCCATGCTGGAAAACACAAAAATTATTCGATAGCCTATCCAAATACTCTGCCAGAATCTTTTCTATGGCTTTCACCTTCTCATCAGATTTGGCACCTTCAAGCCTTAAAAGTAAAACTCCAGAATGAGATAAACCAGAATTATAAACAAGTTCACCAAAATCCTTGTCCATTGTAACAACCATGAGATTTTCAGAGATAGCTATGCTTAATATCTTATCATCCTCCATTTTGGGGTTTATATCTCTCACTGCTTTTAAATCATATCCATTTCTCAAAAGCCACTTTTCTACTTTCTTACCAACCCCAACATCAACTAAAAACTTTGGTTTCTTTTGACTCATTATTAAATGCCCACTGGGAAAACTTGCTCTTCACTTACTAACTCAGCCGCATAAGACAAGGCAGCCTGAATATCTTCTGGTTCAAGTTCTGGATAGTCCTCAAGTAACTCCTGAGTTGAAACTCCACTAGCAAGAGACTTTAGAATTTGTTCCACCGTGATTCTCAAACCCCTGATAGTTGGCTTGCCAACCATCACTTTTGGATTGATAGTAATTCTATCTAGCAAAATTTGTTTTTTCATCGGATACCACCTCCTAAATTGTGATTTTTATTTTATCCAAAAAATAAGGCGAAATTTTGCTTAACAACTTCAAAGTGAATGAGTAGCGAAACTATGTCGAAGCGTACGAAATTATTTGAGGTATAGGATTCATAATGTAGGTATTATATAGCAAAATCTTAATTAAAACAAGAGTAAGAAGAATATCCATCGGGTTAAGCAAGGAGCATAAAAAGGAATCTTTGAAATCAGGCAAAGTCCTGTTTTCTTCCTCTCTCAAACATCTCGTTGGCCGAAGGACAATATTTTTTTACTGCAGGGCCTTTTGCAAAATATGGAAGTGAAATTTTTGAACATTACTGGAGAAATTATTTAAGAAATGAAGACGCTGAAAGAATGGGAATCAAAAGGTCTTATCGTAATTTAGAAGAATACTTTAAATGGAAAAAAAGACAAGAAAAAAAGAAAAAATAGTTTATTCTGCCACAAAAAGAAGTTCTTGAGACTCACCATTATTACTCAACACATATTTATAATTTTTTCTGTTTAATTCTATTACGTTATCTTTGTATTTTTTTAATAAACCCATCAAATCTGTGTCTGACGGTATCCCATCAGAACGATAGGATACCACTAATATACTATCTGCAAACTTTTTGAAAAGATCGTCAAAGGCTTGATAGATCTTATTCTTATCATTCCAAATGGATTTTCCGTGTTTAATCCGGCGGTGCTTACTTCCCCAATCAATTAGTACTTCCCATTTGCCATACTTAACAAGCCCTTCCAAAAAATGATAAAACTCAAGATAGTCAACTCCAACACCCTTTGAAGAAATATAAGGGGTATCAATATAAACCAAATCATATTTACCACTGATATCAAAAGCATCACTACAAAATGCTTTATTCTTTTGCCTGTTTTCAAAAATACTTTCATTCGCTTGTTCGACAAATCTAACAAAGTGCACCGGAAAAGGAGTATCCCAGGTTATCTTATTGCCGAAACTTCTTTTCACTTTTGCTGTTCTTATATATAGGTTTTTACGATGGAAAAGATTATAAGGCCTCTTTATAATACAAGACTGAAATAAAGCGAAATATGCGATCGCTTTTTTATATATGTTCGTTATTAAAGTGTCTATGTTTGTGACAACCATATCCAGCCACTCATTTTCCTCATCGGTGAAGTATATCCCTTTAAATGTATCTTGAATAAAAGTTGGGTATCTCATTTTGGGATGTCGCTTCAATATTTTTTCAACATCTTCTTGTGTTAGTGTTTCCTTCGAATTCTCTATTAAGGCTAAACCAATATAATAATTGGATTCTAAATAGTCGTTATAAAAAACCTGTTTGCCTCTTGTTTTGAATAGATAACTTACACAGGCAGTCCCTCCAAATACATCTAAAACAGAACTAAAATTTAGATGTTTACATTTTTGCCAAATCCACTCTACCAACTTGAGTTTACTTCCTTGATATCTCGTTGATGGAAATTGAAAAGTTATAGGTGGATATTCTGGTTCAAATGTAGGCAAGGTTAATTGGTCATATTGTAAAGAGGGCTCTTTAACCAGTAATTGTCCACCTTTCTTTAATCGTTGCTTTATAACACTTAATGGTAGATATTCATTTTTTAATTTCTTAATCTTTAATATTGTTTCAAGTGTTTTGTCGGAGAAAAATCGATAGCCAGAATCAGTTACTTTTTCAGACTCAATTAACTCTAGATTCAAATAATGATTGAGTGTACTTATAGGAAGTTGTGTTTTTTCTGATAATTCTCCAATTCGGTATAATTTATTGTTCATTCACGGATACCTCTAAAAAGCGTGAAGCATTACTTTATACTTTATTCTATATAAATGACTACTTTTGTCAACTCGTCTCTTTCGTTCATAACTCTTCCCATAAGAGATACCTCAGGACAATTTCTTCCGTCGCTGTATAGTAGCCTTTTATTATTTCTGCTCAGCTTCTCGTTTCGGAAAAAATATAAACTCGTTGCTTTGCTCCTCAGACAGTATATTTTTCTTATTCCTCAACTCGAAGCCTCGTTAAGGTAGCTCCTATAAGGCTTCTTCAGAAAATGTCCTTCGGCAAGTATATAAACCTCCTAAATGCCAATATTCTCTTCATATTTTATAAATTCCAATATCTAAAGGAAAGTTGTTCGTTAATTCTACTGGTGGCCTTCTTAGGAGCAGGATAGAATTTACCGTCCAGGGTAAGAAAATTACGAGTACGTCCTACTACTGCTCCTGTCTTTTTTAACTGCTCCAGTCGAGTGAATTTCTCTAAATTGCGAGCATTCACAATCCTTCTGGCAGAAATTCTACCGATACCGGGTACTTTTAAAAGCTCAGTAAAATCAGCTTTGTTTATCTCCAGAGGAAACATCTCCGGATGCTTCAATGCCCAAGCAAGTTTAGGGTCATGTTCTTGAGGCAGACTACCATCTTCCTCAAAAGGGAGTTCTTCTGAAGTAAATCCGTATCCTTTGAGAAGAAAATCAGCCTGATAAAGTCTGTATTCACGCAAAGGTAAGCAAGGCGACAGTCCTTCTAAAGGAGTGCCTAAAATAGGCATAAAAGCACTATAATATACTCGCCAGAGCTTATAATTCCGGTATAGTTTATCCGAGAGACTCAATATTTCTCTATCTGTTTCTTTGGCTGCTCCTACCACTAATTGAGTAGTAATCCCTCCCTTCAAAGGTTTTTCTTGATTTATTCTAGCAATTTTCTCTAAGCCTCTTACCAATTCTGAGGTAAATTTCTTACTGGGAGAAAGCTGAGTCAAGTATTTCTCACCTGGCGCCTCCAGGTTTATAGAGAGTCTATCCGCAAGCTTAGCCGCAACTTCAATTAAAGATTGATCAGTGCCCGGCAGAATCTTATAATGTATATAGCCGCGATAACCATACTTATATCTAAGGAGTTGGACGGTCTGAAGCATTTTTTCCTCTGATTGGTTGGTAGAACCACAAATAGCTGAGGAAAGAAAAAGACCATCCACCAATCTTTTTTCATAGTATTGAATAAAAAGCCTGGCTAGTTCCTGAGGAGAAAAGTCAACTCTGGGAAAATCTCTATCTTTACGATTAGCACAATAGAAACAATTACCTTCGCAGGCATTGCTCTGCAAAACCTTGAACAGTCTCACACAGCTTCCTTTTTGTCCCACTGCTGGGTAGATGAACTTAAAGCGCTCAAACTTCCTTTTTTTTCTAGTAAAGATAGAAGGAAAACCACACACATCAAACTGAGCTACCTCTCCCAAAATCTTAAGCTTCTCTGAAGAATCTGGCTTTCTCAGTAAATAAGTCATTTTCTTGCCTACATTTCTCGCTTTACGTGTTACACTTCTTTACGCTATGGTTCTGCGTTTTTTTCACTATACGCTATCCGCTAAACGCTAATAAAGGGCTTCATCTAACACTGAATACATATTCTCTTCTGTTAAGAAATTTATATCACTGCTCTCTTTAGCAAAATTCTTTTGCTCCTCAGTGCAGTAACCCCAGCTAGCCAGATACACATTAACCCCCAATGGTCGAACTGCTAACAGTTGACTCAGATTATCGTCTAGGAAATGTATACCTTCAAATTTAACCTCATATTTATTGACAATATATTCCATCTGAATAGTCTTATCCGTACTTATATGCAAATCAACTATATCTTCTTCCTTTATATTAAGATTTAAATACTGTTCGGTCAGCAGAGATTTTGCAGTCTCTTTGTTATTAGTAGTAGCCATAATCGTTTTGTGCTCATTGGCTAATCTTCTCATTTCATTGATGCAACTGAAACCAGGAGTCAATCTAGCCCAGGCATCGAAATTATCTTTAAATATCTTGGCTCTTGTATCATAAAAACATTGATAAAATCTTTCTATATCTTTATCAAGAATTAGTTTCTTTATTTTAAAAAATTCGTCTTCAGAACCTACCTTTAGGTTATCTTCTATAATATAGAGGATTACTGCATAGTCAGAAGCATCCTTAATATGATGTCTATATTGTCTAAATTTTTTGACTTGAGGCTGATAATTAGAAATTAAACTCAAGAATTTGCCTATTTCCGGCTTTTTATTATCAAAAATCCTTGTTTCTTTATTGATATACCTTCGATAAGAAACATAAGTAACAAACAAAGCTTCCATTGCACTATCAACAATGCAACCATCAAAATCCAAAGCCAATATTTTTTGCTTTCCCATTCTCCATTCTCCTGATTTCTTTTCTTTGTAAGAATAGTGCTCAATGACCTATAAGTCTTTTAAAGTAATTATTTTTCTCCTTTACCTAGAGTAGCTAGCAATGCAAGAGACTGAAAGCAAGCTGGACTGCCTCTTTGGCGGACTCAGCAACATAAGGCCTGGCTTTACAGCCCTCTGTCAGTTCTGGTCTACTCAGAATATCTGCCCAACCGCCGCTACCTTTTAGAACGACAGTGGGCTTAGTAAAATTTAGAGCAAGAGAAATCTCATTTAATGAGTTTCCTCCATAAACTGTTTTACTTCATCCAGGTTAGATGTTATCTTGCAATTGGGTAGGGAGTCAAAAAACATCTTTCCATAGTGTCTTGTCTTGAGACGCGGATCAAGAATAGCTACTATCCCTTTGTCTTTTCTAGTTCTAATAAGACGCCCAAAACCCTGTTTTAAGAGAATAATAGCTTGAGGAAGTTGATAATGGAGGAAAGGATTCTTATTTTGAGTTTTAAGAAATTCTATTTTAGCCTCCACAATAGGTTCGTTGGGAACAGCAAAAGGAAGTTTAGTAATAATCACACATCGTAAGGCCTCTCCTGGGACATCTACCCCCTGCCAGAAGGTATTGGTGCCTAGAAGGACAGAGCCTTTATTTTTTTTGAACTCCTCAAGAAGCTGATAACGAGGCACATCTCCCTGTTTTAAAATTTTAAGATTACTTTCATCTTCTTTAATCTCTTCATAAATCTGATCTAGCATCTGAAAACTGGTAAAAAGGACAAAAGTAGAGCCTTTCACTATCTTGAGGATATCTTTGACTTCCTTACTTACCTGTGAAGAGTATTCAAATGTTTCTGGCCACGGATCGGGCATTCGAGAAGGAATATAGACAAGTGCCTGTTTTAAATAATCAAAAGAAGAATCAAGAAGAAGTTCTCTACTCTCTTCCAATCCAATTCTTTCTCTTACAAAGGCAAAATTCCTATTAGTAGTCAAAGTAGCTGAGGTGAGAATGATTACTTTCACCCGATCAAAAACTCTTCTCTTTAATTCCTGAGCAATATTTATAGGAGCAGCATGTAGAGCATACTTGGTTATGTTTCTTCTTGGAAAGGTCTCTACCCAATAGACATAATCCTTTTCCTCTTGCTCAATAATTCTTCTTAAATTATCCTTTATTTCCAAACAACGAGCCAGAAAGGATGAGATTTCCAGTTTCATCTCTTCATCTTTTTCCTTGTCCAGAAGTGAATTTAAACCAAACGTTAAGCGAGAAAAAGGATTGTCTAAGAGGTTAGTCATAAATCCCTTTTCTCTAATTCTTTGCTTAAGATTATTCTTCCCCAGTTTATCTCTCAGGCTAGAAAAGAATAACTCGTTAGCTGCTTTTGCCTCCTTGACTAATCCTTCTAAGAGATCTCTTTTTTCATCTTTCAAATTTTTTACTTTGAAAAAGAGACCTTTCTGAGTAGCAGGATTGGAAAGAGAGTTTAAGAGAAAATTTATTTCTGTATTGGAAACTTCGATTCCCAGGAAACTGGTAGCTACCTCTTCCAGATTATGAGCCTCGTCGAAAACTATTCCTTTAAAAGAAGGAAACACTTTCTCTCCCGAAGCAAGATGAGCAAAGAAAAGATGATGATTAAGTACTAATACCTGAGATTTATGCATCTTTTTTCTTGCTTTGACATAATAACAATCACTATGGTGGGGACACCCTTTCCCCATACAAAGGTCGGCGTTTCGACAAACTCTATGCCAGACCTTAAATAGCGGCTCAAAATCTAATTCTGATTTTAATCCTCTGATAAGATAAGGCTGAATCTTGAAAATCTTCCCTAATTGGTTAATTTCTTTTTTTGTATCTAACAGACCATAGGTTCGAGCACGCTCAAGCCTCCTTAAACAGAGATAATTTTCTCCTCCTACCACTAAAGCAAAGTCAAAATCTATTTTGAG
Organism: uncultured Clostridia bacterium; assembly: GCA_964594375.1. Classification (GTDB taxonomy): domain Bacteria; phylum Aerophobota; class Aerophobia; order Aerophobales; family AE-B3A; genus AE-B3A. The sequence goes on from CAZQMG010000019.1 coordinate 6,914, forward strand.
AGTATCTTTTAAGAAAGGAAGGTCTCTTTTAATTAATTGCTCTTGTAGAGTTTTAGTATAGGTAGATATAAGTATCCGATTTTTCTCTTCCACAGCCCAATAAATAAAAGGAATCAGATAGGCCAAGCTCTTTCCGATGCCTGTACCTGCTTCTACTATAAGATGTCCCTCCTCCTGGATAGCGTCTTCTACCGCTTTTGCCATCTCAACCTGCTGAATTCTCTCTTCGTAACTATCTAGTCCTCTGGCAATTGCGCCATTTTTTCCTAGTATATCTTCTGCCTTCATTTTTATCTCATAGTTAAAAACATCTCGCCACACATCATCGTATCCGGTTGTTCATTGTTCGTAGTTCATTGTTCATTAACCCGCTAGCCCCTTAGTTAATTGGTTAAATGGTTAATTAACCACTTACCATCTTATTGTTGTTTTTATCGATAAACTATGAACTATCCGCCAGAAGAATTATCCCTGGGGCCTAGTATGGGAGACATTGTATGCTTCAAACCTAAAATGATGTTACCCCAGTTGAGTTTTAGCGGCCGGGTAACTATTTCTACCTTATTTTCTTTAATTGCCCTAATAACCGCCTGGGGCGTCTTTTCTGCATCAATAAGAGAATAAGTTAATCCAAACTGGCTGAGAAGATGAGCATCAGAGACCCCTACTAGAGGAAGATTATATTGTTCGGCTTTTCTTTCTGCTTTTCTATTAAAGTTAATTCCTCTAAAGTAGAAATGAGTATATTCCAGGGCATCGAGAATATGGATATAGCGATCCAGTTTCTTGCCCAGAGAGGTGAGTGTGGGGAAATATGGATGAGGCGCCATTATTAGACTACCCTCACCTTTATGGCATCTGAGTTCCTCCAGGGTATTAATCTCTTTTTCTCTCCACTCATTAACATTGAGTAGAATAATGTGTTTCCCCTCTACTTTCACCTCTATTCCAGGAATGAGAACTATTCCTTTATCTAAAGCATATTTCTTCAGGTAATCATCGTAGAGAACCATATTGTGATTGGTAATAGCTAAGACATCAAATTTCTGACGCCAGGCTTCGTCAATCAATTGTTTGGCCGTATATTTAATTTTATCTTTGGGATCCTCTTGAGTATGGAGGTGTAAATCAGCTTTTAATTTCCTGGAAGAATTCATTTCCTGGTCTATTTTCAAAAACATTCCTTTCTATTTTATTCTACTATTACTGCTGTACCATAGGCAAGGAGTTCAGCTGCTCCTCCCATCACAAAGGAGGTAATAAATCTCATACCCACAACAGCATTGGCTCCCAATTTTTCGGCCTCCTCCTGCATTCTATCCAGTGCTTGTTCTCTCGATTCAGCAAGCATTTTGGTATACTCTATTATCTCCCCACCTACTATATTGCGAAACCCGGCTACAATATCTCGCCCCAAGTGGCGCGCCCTTATAGTATTACCTTTCACCAGACCGAGAGTTTTCACGACTTTCTTGCCAGAAATAGTCTCCGTAGTTGTTACTATCATCGCTTGACCTCCTTTGCATATTTGTCCTTCTTGTAAGTAAAGATTCTCTCTCTTACCACTGAAACGAAAAGAATAACCACGCCAGCTAAGAGAACGAGAATAGCTACTTTCAGAAGGATTGCAACTGCAGGATCTTTAACCAGACTCTCTACAGCCTTAAATCCTCCGTAGAAGAGTAAAATCATCGCTCCAATCGAGATAAGAATCCAACCCAATCCACGTTCCAGTCTATTATAAACTCTAGACCAATACTTTTCCCATGTTTCATCTGGTGGCTCTTTGTACTTCATTTCTCTTATCACTCCTTTCATTTTATTTAATTATTTATTTGTTTGCCATCCTCATTTTTCTTATTTTCCCTCTGATAGTCCTCAATAATCTTCTCCGCTTTTTCAAAATCTTCCTCTTCCACCATCACTCTTATTTGAATTACAGGATATACTGTTCCGATTCGACTATCCCACAAGACACATCTTATACCATTATCTTCCAGAATTGATTTTATCACATCTGCTTCAACCATAAGGCGAGTTGAGTAAATCTGTATCATCGCTTCATTCCTTTGATGAACTAGGAAATTATATACTCTCCGAAGGATATTCTTTGAAAAAACGTGAATTCCCTAAAACCCTCTACTTAGAAAAGATAGGGTCAAGACCTTCGCTTAACCTGGCCACCTGAGTAGCTTCTTCCTGGGAGAGGGGTTTGAACTCATCAGCAGCATCACATGCCCAGCGTAGAAGTTCGATGTGCCCAGGACTCACTGCAGCTGTAATTGGTTTGGAAAGGGTAAATCGAAGGGCCAGTCTGGCTTCATCATAATTGTCCACCGGTGCATACCAGCACTTTTGCCATTTTCGTTCCTCATTTTCCTCCCATTTTCTTTTGGCAAGTGTTTTTAGAGCAAGTACTCCTAGGCCTTTTTCTTGCGCTTTGGTCAGTGTTTGAGAACCGAAATGTCCCTGATGCCAGCATACCCAGTTGAATGGAAAGAGGATGCTATCAAAAGCAAAGTGGTCTAATAACGATAAGGCTGCCTCCTCGGAGTGGGCAGAAAACCCAATGTATCGTATTAACCCTTGCTTTCGAGCCTCTAAGAAAGCTTCCATTGCACCTCCCTGTCCCATGATCTGATCCACTTCTTTTAATGTAGTCACGCCATGAAGCTGGTAGAGATCGACATAGTCTGTGCGCAGACGGCGAAGAGAATGACGTAATTCTATCGAGGCTTTTTTCCTGGTACGCTCGCCAGTCTTACATGCCAGGAACACAGACTTTCGATATGGCTCGAGAGCAGGACCCAATCGCTCCTCTGCATTACCATAAGTGGGCGCAACATCGAAATAGTTGATACCCCGGCTGACTGCCTCAGTAACGAATCGACGCGCGTTAGCTATACTCTCATTCATCACTATGATACCGCCAAAACCAACTACAGAGAGTGTTATACCTGTCTTGCCCAGAAGACGTTTTTCCATTTTTCTGACCTCCTTCATTTCACTTCTCTTAATTGTTTCTCTGCAAAATTCAAGTATCTTCTAGTCGTAATCTATTCTTTGCTCTCTACCATACAGCTCTGAAATGGATTAAATCTTTTGATAATTTAACCAATTATAGGCTATTTTAAGCTAAAGGTCAAAATTTTCTCAATCTTCAATCAAACTGGTTGACTTTTCCTCGAATTAAGCAAAAATAGTCACAAGAAGTTGATTCCAGAGAGAGGTCAGAAGATGATAAAACCGTTTCCCCGATCCTTTTATGCAAGAGATACAAAAGAAGTGGCTAAAGACCTTCTGGGAAAGATACTAGTTAGAAAACTGGCTGAAGGTACAATAAAGGGAAAAATCGTGGAAACAGAAGCTTATTACGGAGAGGAGGACCCTGCCTCCCATGCTTTCAGAGGCAAAACTGAAAGAGCAAAGATAATGTGGGGAATGCCGGGAACAGTCTATATTTATCTTATCTACGGTATGTATTACCTGTTTAACATAGTGACGGAGAAAAAAGGGAAAGCAGGAGCGGTGTTGATAAGAGCGTTAGAACCTCAGGAAGGGATTGGATTGATGAAGAAAATGCGGAAGACCGATGAGATAAAGAATTTGACCAATGGTCCAGGTAAATTAACTCAGGCTTTTGTCATCACTAACAAAAAACACAAACAGGACTTACTCTCTGGTTCTCTGATAATTGAAGAGGGTGTAAGGGAAGAATTTGAAATAATTTCTACTACAAGGATTGGAGTGAATGCTGGAGGCCAGGCTAAATTGAGATTTTACATCAAAGGAAATGAATTTGTGTCAAAAAGGTAAACCCTATCTCATTTGCCTTTAATATGATTTAATGATAAAATATGGAAAAATGAAAAGAATCATCCTCTTTATAATTGCTTTTCCACTAATAACACTAGCTCTCCTTCATTTTTCTTCTCCCCCTTCTTCCAGGTGGTTGCTTTCTCCCAAGATACCTGAACCAATTATTTCAGAAAAAGCGCCGCAAGAATTAGACCCAACCGCTGTAGACGATCTAGCTCTTCTGCTATCCACAACTATCCGGCACGGAGAGACTATCTATGAATCTCTTCTTTCTACAGATATTTCTTCCCAAAAAATCCATCTAATTGTTCAGACATTGCAGTCTATTTTTAATCCAAAAAAGTCTAAACCGGGAGACATACTTAAACTAAAAGAGTATCCGGATGGACGACTTTTCTTCGAATATTTCCCTAATTCTCTGGAATACTACACGGTGGAGGAATCAGAAGAAGGAATTTTCTCGGCCTGCAAAAAGGAAATTCCTGTACATAAAGTCATTATGGGAGCAAAGGGAAGTATTCAGTCCTCAGTTTATGAATCAATGAGAAAACAAAAAATTGAGGTAGACCTAATTTACCGATTTACAGATATATTTGCCTGGGAAATAGACTTTCTTACTGACACTCGCAAAGGAGATATCTTAAAACTCATATGGGAACAATATCTCTCTCCCGAAGGTAAAGTTGTCACACAGGGAAGAATTCTGGCTGCTCAATATATCAACGAAGGGAGAATTCATACTGCTGTATTCTTTAAGGATGAAGAAAATCATTCTGACTATTATACACCCGAAGGCAATTCACTGCGCCGTTCTTTCCTTCGCTCCCCCTTAAGTTACCGCCGAATAAGCTCTGGTTTTTCCCGCAATAGACTCCACCCCATTTTAAAAATCTATCGTCCTCATTTGGGTATAGATTATGCTGCTCCCATTGGAACTCCTGTCTGGACAGTTGCCGACGGAACAGTAACTTTCGTAGGCTGGAATGGTGGGTTCGGAAGATATATCAGAATAAAACACGCCCAGGGCATTACTACCACCTATGGACACCTTTCCCGTTATGCAACAGGAATCAAGAAAGGAACAAAAGTAAAACAAGGTCAAACAATTGGATATGTAGGCTCTAGTGGTTTATCTACCGGCCCACACCTTGATTTTCGCATAACACAGAATGACATTTATGTCAATTTTCTCAAGACGAAATTTCCTACTGCCTCCTCGGTAAAGCCGGATTATTTTGACGAGTTCGAAAGAACGAGTCAAAAATATCTTGGTTATCTATCTCTACTCAACGAATATTCGGAAAATATCTACGTTTTTCCGACCAGCGGCGATAATCTTTGAGATACCAATTTTTTCTTGAGCCATCCTTACCCATGGCTAAATCTTCGATGCCACATTTAGGGTCACTACAGTTGAGACATTCACCACTACAATCGCTGGCTGGATAGAATTTTTCTCCCTTCCTTGCATAAATCGGTATATCTATCCCTTCGCAATTTCGGGAACTCATAAACTCCTGATTCAAACCAACAGCCTCTCCCTCTTTGAGCTGATACTCCATACAGAGGGCAAAAGTAATATTTTTCTTTTCGCAGATATTACGTAAAAGGTGGAAGATTTTTTTTCGATAATCTACCCTAGCATTTAGATAACCATCGATTTTCTCCTGGTAAAGCTTTCGATAATTCCACTCTACCCCCACTCCAAAGTGGCTTTTTAAGGCTTTTAGGATTTTTTCTTTAATTCTAAGGGGAATATCAAGGATACTAGCAATGATATGCTTTACCCCTGCGCCTCTGGCTCTTTCTATCAATTCTGTTAAATCTTTTGGCTCATCGGTAAGATAGGGAAAGATTGGGTCCATACGACAAACAGCAAAAATTCCTTCCCTGGCTAATCTCTCCAGATTATCAAATAGGACTGACGTGGGACTGCCCCGAGGAACAAGGAGCTTTCTTATTTTATCATCAAAGGTGAGTATAGAAACCTGTCCGAAGGAATGTGCTTGCAGTTTTATAAGAGGAATAACTTCTTGGGGAATGAATGCTTTGGTAATAAATTCAATGGGAATGTTTCTTTCTACAAAAACTCTGATTATCTTCTCTGACAGGTGGTATTTTTCATTCAAAGGCTGAAAAGGGTCAGTAACTGGACTGAGGTAACCACAACTGGCAATATCTATAGAATCGAGCTGTTTTGCCACTACTCGGTCGAAATCCTTAGCTACTGTAATGATTCCTCTTTCACGAAAAGTCTGAAAATACCCTGGAAAGGCTAAAGTATAACAAAAAAAGCACCCAATGCCGCAACCATTATAAGGATTGATAAGCATTCTCTCTGAGGTGCACTCTCTTTTACCTGACCACCATCCATGAAGCTCTTTTTTTGTAGAAACAAGAATATGTTTTTCTGGCTCTTCGATTACCTCATATTCTCTTTTATTGACAACTACCTTCATCCTTAGAAATACCTCAGGACAAATCTTATATATTAAACTAAAAGCTTAAAGCGAAAAGCTAAAAACCATAATTTAAAATTTAAAATTTATTTTTCTTTCTTTTTGATTGGTCTTAGATTTTAAGTTTTAGTCTTACATTTTTAGTTTTACGTTATGGTTTTGCGCTTTTCGCTCTACGTTCTACGCTTTCTCAAGGAATGTCTTTATAAAATCGTCTCCCTGCAACAAACCAAAACTACCTTCAGCACAAGAAAATTCGTCAAACCGATTAACCCCATCGGGCGCTTTTTCTGAATTATATATTAAAAACGGTACTGCTTCAGCAACATGAGTCCTTACTTTAATTGGGGTAAGGTGATCGGGCAATACAGCAATACGAGTATTTTCATCTATTTTCTCTAATACTCTTCCTACTAACCTTTTATCAAAATACTCAATAGTTTTAATCTTCAAATCAATATCGCCCTGGTGAGAAGCTTCATCACTTGCCTCTACATGAACCCAGACCAAATCATATTCTTTTAATGCCTTCAGGCACACATCAGCTTTTCCCTCGTAGTTAGTATTATAGAGTCCTGTTGCTCCCTTGACCTTAATCACATCAAAACCAGCATAAATACCTAACCCCCTAATAAGATCGACGGCTGAAATCACAGCTCCTTTTATTCCGAATCTTTCCTGAAATTTTCTCATACGAGGCTTCTTGCCCGGTGACCAGGGCCAGAGCATATTGGCCTTATCCCTGCCTTGTTTCTCCCGGATAAGATTAATAGGGTGATCTTCTAAAACGTCTTTGGAATCAAGTATTACCTTGCTTAACAGATTTGCTGTTTCCTCTGCTTCTTTCTCTTTTGCCCTGGGTAAGACTTCCCTTACAGGCACACCTAAAGCATCATGGGGCGGAGTACACTCAACGCTAGCTGAAAATCTCCCTCCCCTCAAGACCAGCAGATGTCTATAGCTCACTCCAGGATAAAAGACAATATCTTCACTTCCTAGCTTATCCTTAATTGTCTTAATTAATTCTCTTGCTTCTTCAGTAGCAATATGACCAGCGGAGTGATTCTTTATTCTACTGTCCTCTACGCAGATGGTATTGCACCTAAGAGCCACATCTTCCGGGCCCAATTTAACACCCATACTGGCTGCCTCCAGAACTCCTCTACCTTGAAAATAGACTCGGGGATTATATCCCAAAATAGAGAGATTAGCCACTGCTGAGCCGGTAGACATTCCTTGAGGGATAGTTATTAGTCTGCCACATTCCCCTTTTTTAGCTAGCTCATCCATATTAGGAGTATTAGCTACCTGCAAAGGAGTCCTACTCCCCAATTCATCTAAAGGATAATCAGCCATGCCATCTCCCAGGAAGAGTATATATTTCATCTACTCTAATACCTTCCTAACTGCCTTTAAGCTAGACTCAATCATAATTGGCTTATTAGCATATGTTGATTTAATTCCCTTCAGTCTATCCAGATGATAGTTAACCACCGCATCGGGGTCCTTTAATAAATTTCCCGTTAAAATGGCCACTACCCTCTCCTTTTTATCGATTATCCCCGCCTTAGTCAGCTTTCTTGCCCCGGCTATGCTGCAACAGGAAGCCGGTTCTGCTCCAATTCCTGAGGCATCAACAAAAGCCTTGGCATCCATTATCTCCTGATCAGTCACTTGCTCCACCACGCCCCTACTCCACTCTATACCCCGAATTGATTTTTTCCAGCTAACTGGATTGCCTATTTTTACCGCAGTAGCAATCGTCTCTGCCTTAACCGCTTCAAAGGGAGTTCTCTCCTTCCACATTGTATAGAGAGGATTTGCTCCCTGTGCCTGAATCACAGCCATCCTAGGAATCCTATTAATCATTCCTATCTGGTACAACTCTCTAAGACCTTTGCTCAAGGCGGTGTTATTTCCTAAGTTACCACCGGGCAAGATAAACCAGTCAGGGACTTGCCAGTCTAATTGCTGCAATACTTCAAAGCAAATAGCTTTTTGTCCCTCTATTCTAAAAGGATTAATGGAGTTTAATAAATAAACCCTGAACTCTTGACAGACCTTCTGCACCAGCTTCATCGCATCATCAAAATCACCTTTTATCTGAATAGTCTTTGCTCCATAGGCAAGAGCCTGAGCTAGCTTACCAAAGGCTATTTTCTCTTCAGGAATAAAAACAATACTCTCCATTCCTGCCAGGTCAGCATAAGAAGCCATTGAAGCAGAAGTGTTTCCTGTGGAGGCACAGGCTACTTTCTTAAAGCCAAGCATTTTTGCTACCGATATAGCACAGCTCATTCCTCTATCCTTAAAAGATGCAGTAGGATTTTCTCCCTCATGCTTCAGCCATATATCTTCAATGCCAACATATTCTCCCACTTTATCACTCTGATAAAGATTAGTATTCCCCTCCGGCCTGGAGATGATAAACTTATTCTCAATATCCAGTATAAGTTCTTTATAACGCCAAACACCAGAGTTATAAGGAAATTCCCTCTTAGCTAATCTCTCATCAAATAATCTACAGGAAACTCTTTTCTTCAATCTCTCTATATCGTGCACTACTTCCAGCAAATCCCCACAATCACACCTATACCTGACTTCATTTATGGGATATTCTCTTCCGCATTCAATACATCTTAATATCATATGAATTCCCTTTCTTTTGAGAATTTTTCCGTGTCTAGAAACAGCTCCCTGGCAGAAATATTATTTTACGAGTGCTGATATTTTCTTAGTTTCCGGGAATAGTAATGACATAGAGCAACAGCAAGCGCATCAGCAGTATCATCTGGAGAGGGGATCTTAGCAAGATGAAGCAAATCCTTAAGCATATACTGAACCTGCTGTTTCTCTGCTCGTCCATAGCCTACAACAGCTCGCTTTACCTCAAGAGGAGTATAATCAAAGACTTTTTTCCCCGCTAGGGAGGCACTTAACATAATTACCCCCCGCGCCTGACCTATGGAAAGAGCAGTTTTACTATTCTTACTGAAATAGATCTGCTCCACAGCTACCTCATCAGGATGATACTGTTCAATAAGGTCACTTACCTGCTGGTAGATAATCCTCAGGCGTTCGGGCATCTCTTTGTCAGCCGAAGTATGGATACAGCCACATTCTGTAACCCTGATATTTCTATCGATGGTGAGTATCCCATATCCGGTGCTAGCTGTACCTGGATCTATTCCTAAGATAACCATTGATTTTCCTTGGTTCGTATTTAGCATTTCGTATCGCATGCAGGACAAACTGCCCCATGCAGTATGTTACTCACTTTATTGATTAGCGTATAGCGGGTAGCGTTTAGCGTAGAGTTCGTAGTTATGAGTTCATAGTTCATTGTTCATCGATAAAAACAATGGGCAACGAAACATAGGTAATGCGTATTGCGCAATACGATATACGCAATACGCTGTTTTTCCTGCTTTTTATTTTTCCTATACGCTATCCGCTAAACGCTATGAAGTTAGCTATTAATAATGGCCTGAGTTAAGTCTATAGCCCGACGGGTCTCCTTCACATCATGGGTTCTCACAATTC
>CAZQMG010000019.1:16834-20034 GCA_964594375.1 uncultured Clostridia bacterium
TGAGTTAAGTCTATAGCCCGACGGGTCTCCTTCACATCATGGGTTCTCACAATTCTGGCTCCCTGAGTAACCGCCAAACAAGTAGCAGCCAAGCTCCCTTCTAAACGCTCTTGCAGAGGAAGATTCAAAACATTGCCAATGAAGGATTTACGAGACACACCAATTAAAATTGGTCTCCCCAAACTTTTCAACTCACTCAATTTGTCTATAATCTCTAAGTTATGCCGAGCACTCTTGCCAAAACCAATCCCCGGGTCAATGACTATCCTCTCTTCATCAATTCCTGCTTCTTTAGCTATTACTATACTTTCTCTTAAATAGGAGATAATTTCTCCGAGTAAGGAATCATAATAGGGATTATTCTGCATATCTCCAGGAGTCCCTTTTATATGCATCAATACCAGAGGCACTTTGTATTTAGCCACTACGTGCTTCATCTCAGAATCGAACCTTAGCCCACTTATGTCATTAATCATATCTGCTCCTGCCTCTATAGCCTCTTGAGCTATCTGTGCTTTATAGGTATCGACAGAAACAGGTATTTCGAAAAGCTCCTTCATTTTGCCTATAATAGGAATAATTCTTCTCAGCTCTTCTTCTGTGCTTACTTTTGTTGCTCCCGGTCGGGTAGATTCTCCTCCTATATCGATAAGGTCAGCTCCATGGGAAACCATTCTTTCTACTCTTACTAGAGCTTTTTTCTTCTGAGTGTATCTACCTCCATCATAAAAAGAATCAGGAGTAAGGTTCAATATACCCATTATAGCTACTTTCTTCGCCAGGTCCAACTTTTTATCCCCCAGAGAAAGAATGAATTTTTCCCGTTTAATATTTTTCAAGATTTGTTCCAGTTCGCAAGAAAGGTGGGATAAACTAAATGGCTGCCGTCTTAATTTGGGAATAACTTTATTATAATGTGCTTCTGTTCCTATAAGCAGGACATCACTCTTAGAAACAGCAAAAGAAGCAACCTCTTTCTTAATAGCTGCATCTGCTGAGACCGAAAGCATTTCTTGTTTAAGGAGATTGGCTGCTTGGGAAGGAATACCTTCTAACTTGATAAAATAAAGGTTGGCTTTCTGAGAAAGAATTCTTTTGCCTTCTCGACTAACCCCTATTTTTTCTAATTCTTCTTCAATTCCCCTTTTGTTTTTTAGATTGAGAACTCGGGGTTTTATGTGCATTTTTCTTCTTAGAGGTTAGCTTTTTTTCACTATTTCTTACCTTCTTATTTACCAGCTCTTCTGCAGTTGTTTTCTTACCTAAAATCTTCTCTATATCATCTGCCTCCAACACTTCCTTTTTTTCCAGAAGTTCAGCTAAATGTATTAATTTACTTTTGTATTTCTTTAATATTCTCAGCGCTGTATCATGGCACTGTTTAATTATACTCATAATCTCTTTATCAATGTCAGAAGCCATCTCTTCACTATAGTTTTTTTCTTTAAGGAAGTCTCGACCCAGAAAAACTTCGCCATTTCCCCTGCCCAGAGTCATCGGGCCCATCTTTTCACTCATTCCGTAATCGCAAACCATCTTTCTCGCTATATGAGTGGCCTGTTCAAGGTCGTTCTGTGCTCCTGTACTCACTTCTTTAAATATAATTTCCTCACTAGCCCGCCCGGCTAAAAGAACACTCAGCTTATCTAACAATTCTGACTTAGTAGCCAGATACCTATCCTCCAGGGGTAACTGTAGGGTATACCCCAGGGCCACAGAACCACGCGGGATGATGGATACCTTGTGTATGGGGTCAGCATTGGGAAGAATATTCCCTACCAAGGTATGACCGCTTTCATGATAAGCGATAATCTTCTTTTCTTTTTCCTTCATAACTCTCGATTTCTTCTCTGGCCCAGCAATCACTCTATCTATAGCCTCCTCTAATTCCTTCATTGCGATTTCGTTCTTATTTCTCCGAGCAGCCAACAATGAAGCCTCATTAACTAAATTTTCTATATCTGAGCCTACAAATCCAGGAGTTCTTCGGGCAAGAACCTTAATATCTACCTCCTTAGCCATAGGCTTATTTTTCATATAGAGAGCTAAGATAGCCTCTCTTTCTCTTATATCAGGGATATTAACAGTAATTTTACGATCGAATCTCCCTGGTCTAAGAAGAGCCATATCCAGAACATCTGGGCGATTAGTAGCCCCTATAATTATCACCCCTTTGCGAGAGCTAAAACCATCCAGTTCTACCAGTAGTTGATTTAGAGTCTGCTCTTTTTCATCATGACCTCCTCCAATGCCGGCGAACCTCTGTCTTCCCACAGCATCCAGTTCATCAATAAAAATAATGCAGGGAGCATTCTTCCTTCCTTGCTCGAATAGGTCTCTTACCCTGGAAGCTCCCACTCCCACAAACATTTCCACAAAATCTGAACCACTAATGTTAAAGAAAGGCACGCCGGCCTCTCCGGATACAGCCCTTGCCAAAAGGGTCTTTCCACATCCCGGGGGACCTACTAGAAGTATTCCTTTGGGAATTTTTGCTCCCAATTTCTGAAATTTCTGGGGTGTTTTTAGGAATTCAATTATTTCCTTGAGTTCCTCCTTGGCTTCTTCTGCCCCAGCCACATCCCTAAAAGTAATCTTAGCCGCCTCATTGGAAGTCATTCTGGCTCTACTCTTACCAAAAGACAGAGCCTTATTCCCGGTAAGACGCATTTGCCTCATAATGTAAATCCAAATCCCAATAAATATGAGAATAGGCAAAAGCCCACCCAAAAGGCCCAACCAGGAAGAACCTTCCGGATAAACCTCAATTTCCACTCCATTCTCTCGCAGAGTATTAATCAATTCAGGGTCATTGGGAGCGAAAGTTTGGAACTGAGTTCTTGCATCAAGCTCTCCTGTTATCAGGTTGCCCCTTATAGCAACTTTGTCAATCTGATCCCTCTCTACCATCTGCAGAAAATGAGTATAAGAAAGTTTAGTTTCTTCCACTCGGGAGCTGAGCTGGATGAAGTTGAAAAGGGATATGACAACTACAAATATTATAAAAAGAAGAAAAAGGTTTCTAATAAACTTATTATTGTTCTTCTTCTTTAAAGGCTGCTTAGGCAATTTATTATTCATTCTATTTTACTCTCCTCGGAACTCCTTTATTAGTATTCTATTATAAATACAAAAAAAAGCAAGGAACCCTCAGGATAATTATCGTCGCTTGTTGCTCGTTGCTGGTCGCTCGAAAAGAA
>CAZQMG010000020.1:0-19889 GCA_964594375.1 uncultured Clostridia bacterium
GGAATTTAAATAATTTATGAGTGGTAAAGTAGAAGGAGAAAAGTTCCCTCTTGCTGGAGTGGTGAGTAGTTAATTGGTGAGTTAAGTTAGCTGATAGTTCATAGCTCATAGCTGATAGGAAATTCAAACCAAAATTCAAAAGAGCTCATAGTTCATGGCTTAAATTAACCAATTAACCATTTAACTAATTAACCAACAAGATATGCCGAGCGTAGTGAGGCCTATTTTGAAGGATAAACAAATGAAGAAGCTATTTGTAGCGGCTACTCGTCAGGATGATGGTAAATCTACCCTTTGCCTGGGATTACTCCAGGCTCTAAGGAGGAAAATGCCTCAGGTTGGTTTTATGAAACCGGTGGGTCAGCATTATGTAAAAAGAGATGGCTGTGAAATAGACGAAGATGTGGTATTAATGAAGGATGTTTGTCAAATGGAGGATAATCTGGTGGATATGAACCCTATTGTAGTCAAGAGGGGATTCACTGAAGAGTATATCGAAAGAGGAGATAGAAATCAGCTTGCCCAGAAAATTCAGACATCTTTTGACAGAATTTCTCGCGGGAAAGAATTGATAATTATCGAAGGAACAGGGCATGCAGGAGTAGGGGCAGTAATTGATCTCTGTAATGCGTCGGTGGCAAAACTATTGGAGGCAAAAGTTCTTCTTTTGTCCGTGGGCGGAATAGGTAGACCTATTGATGAAATTACCATAAACAAAGCTCTCTTTGACCAGAAGGGAGTAGAGGTGTTGGGAGTGGTAATAAACAAAGTTCTTCCCGAGAAATACGATAAAATAAGAAGATTAACCCAAAAAAGCCTTACAAATAAAGGGATTAATCTATTAGGTGTGATGCCATTTGAAAAACGTCTTACCTATCCTACTATGTGGCAAATCAAGGAAGCTTGCGGAGCCAGTATTTTTTGTGGGGAGAAGTATTTAGAAAAGAAGGTATTCAATATATTGGTAGGGGCAATGGAGCCATATCATGCCCTGGAATATATTCTTCCCCATAGCCTGGTGATTGTTCCAGGGGACAGGGAGGATATTATCCTTGCTACTATTGCCGGTAGTAAGCTAGAAATAGAGGACGATTTCGAAATTGCTGGGATGATTCTTACCGGTGGGCTAAAACCACATCGAAGAATTCTTAGATTAGTGGAGAATTGTGATTTTTCTGTTTTGCTTTCCAGAGACGATACTTACAATACTGCCAGAAAGGTACATGAACGAAGAGTTAAGATTCGTTCTAGTGATGAAGACAAAATAGAAGAAGCTGAACGATTAGTAACTCGATACGTGGACCTGGATAAGTTAATACAACACATTAGTGAATAGTTGTTAGTGAATGGTGAATCGTTAAAAAAGCAAAACCCACATACAATTCACGATTCACGAAATACGATTCACTAGTTAAAGTGACAGAGAGGAATCGTCCTGAGGTATATCTTGAAAAAAATTCATCTGCCATTCTGGCTTCCCCAGACCAAAAGAGCTCTTGTCTGGTATGTTTTATTTATCCTTATATTTATCCTTTATCATGATTTCTGGTCCTGGGGAACCTACCAGCCCCTGATAGGAGGCTGGCTTCCCGCCTGGTTTCTTTACGATATTGTGCTGATAATAGCTTACGCAGTAATAGCTTTCTTTTTTACCAGAAAATATTGGCCAAAGCCACCGCAAGACATAGAAGAAAAAAATAGGGGTCAAAAATCAAGACCTGACCTCAAATAATAGGGACAAAAGTGTCACAAGTAGCTATTTCTACTATTATCCTGGTAATATTCCTGGGATTTTTTAGTTTTATTGGGCTATATGGTTATAAGATTGGAAGAAAAACAGTAGAGGATTATTTCGCTGCCGATAGAAAGCTGGGTACCTTTGTTACTCTCTTTACCTATTTTGCTACTCTTTGTAGTGCTTTTACCTTTCTTGGATGTGCTGGATGGGGTTACAGTAAGGGGCTAGCCTGGTATGGGCCAATTGGGGTCGCTACGGCTCTCATTTCTATAAACTTCTATATACTTGGATATCGGATTTGGCTTTTGGGTAAGCGGTTTGGGTATGTCTCTCCTCCAGAATTAATTAGAGACAGATTCGGCAAGGAGCTACAGATAATCTATGCGCTGGTGATGATAACCTTTGTTTTACCTTATTTAGCCGTACAGGCGATGGGAGCGGGATACGCTCTAGAAGAACTATCGGGGGGAGCAGTTCCCTATGTTTTCGGCGCAGCAATTATTACTATCTTTATGATGTTTTTGGTTCTGGGAGGAATGCGCTCAATTGCCTGGACTGACACCGTGATGGGAGTAATGATGCTGGGTTGCCTGGCTACAGCTTTTGTTCTTGTGGTAATGAAAGGAGGTGGATTGAGCAATATAGTGGCTAAAATAGCTTCTGAAAGTCCAGCTCATCTGTCCAGACCCGGAGTAGGAGGATTCTTTACCCCAGGGATATGGTTTGGTTTTATGCTATTGTGGGTTTTAGCTGATCCCCTTATGCCACATCTCTGGATGCGAATGTATGTCCCGAAGAACGTGAACGTTATTAAGCGAATGATGGTTTTCTTTCCTCTCATTTGTCTGGTTGTATTCTTTTTCCCTACCTGGATTGGGGCTATGGGTTATACGGTAATCCCTGGCCTTGAGGGAGCGAATGTGGATAGGATACTTCCTCTTTTGATGGTAAAATTTGCTCCCTATTGGCTGATGGCGATCATCCTGGCTGGTTCATTGGCAGCTTTAATCTCCACAGCAGATTCTCAAATATTAGCCCTGGGTTCTATATTTACCAGAGATATATATGCTTCCTTCATTAATAAAAAAGCAACTACGGAAAAGCAGGTTAAGATGGGGAGGATATTTATTATAATCTTATGTCTATTTGGCTTTCTTATTGCTTTGAGGCCTGTCTCTACCCTTGTAGCTATCACCACTGCTGCTTTTACGGGAATAGGGGTGCTATATCCGACTACCATTGCTGCTCTTTACTGGAAGAGAGCTACTAAATGGGGAGCCATTAGTTCTGTAATTGCGGGAGAGACGGTAGCTGTACTGCTTATTTACAAGATTCTTCCTGGCTGGCTATTAATTGGCTCTCTGCCTATTTTGCCCAGTTTAGTTATAGCTACTCTTACTCTGGTGGTGGTAAGTTATCTAACAACCCCTCCTTCTCCCAAAAGAATAGCTAAATTTTTTGATTTATTTAATTCTGTTTTCCAGCCCAGCGATGAGACTAATTAATTTTTGGATGCAGATAAACACAGATTAAAAAAGTAATTAGAAAATAAGTTCATAGTATAGGAATTTTCTTTTTCCCCTCACCTCAATCCTCTCCCCAAGGGGAGAGGGAAGGGAGAGGGGGGTAAGTTAAATGTTCAATGTTTTTTATTTATTTTGTTTATCTGCCGAAATCTGTGTCCTAATTAACGTGCCAAGTTAAGAAAATGAAAAAGATGCAAATTCCAGAAGATAGTGTTAAACGCCTTTGCCGGTACCTACGTAATTTAAGGTATTTAATAAAGGAGGGAGTAGAGACGATTTCCTCTGAGGAATTAGCTCAGGATATTTATGTCTCCGCTGCTCAAGTGAGAAAAGACCTCTCTTATTTCGGAGATTTCGGAACAAGAGGAGTTGGTTATAGCGTAAGAAATCTTATTGCTGAGATTGAAGAAATATTGGGGTTAAACAGGAAATGGTCTTTGGCTCTAATTGGAACGGGAAGACTTGGTTCAGCTCTCTTGAATTATCGGGGGTTTGAGCAGTTGGGTTTTCAATTCTTAGTTGCTTTTGATAACAATCCCAATAAGATAGGTAAGAAGGTAGGAGGAGTAAAGGTAGAAGGTTATTCTGAGCTCGAGACAATAATAGAGAAAGAGAGAATCAAGATAGCTGTTATTACTGTTCCTGGGACAGCGGCACAAGAAGTAACGGATAGATTAGTAAAGGCAGGCATTAAGGCAATTCTTAATTTCTCTCCCCGCTACTTGAATGTCCCTGCCGATGTGAGTGTCAAAGCAGTTGATATAGCTATGGAAGTGGGTAATCTAACTTATTATTTAGTGCATAAATAGACTAGTTCGTAGTTCATTGTTCATAGTTCATCGACAAGAAAGAAAAAGAAAAAGGGGACAGGCTACTTTTTATGAGGAATTTCAACGATGCCAGAATTACAAGAGGTTTAATCATAGTTCATCGAGAAAAAACAATAAGATGGTAAGTGGTTAATTGGTGAGTAGTGCTCTCTCTCCTCTGGGGTGAGTAAAATTAACCATTCAACTAAATTAACCAGTTAACTATATGAAACGACATAAATAATTGCGCATCCCTTGTAGCGACTTCATTTATGAAGCCAGAAAATTGGCGGGTTTGATGAATCAAACCTCTACAGATAAGCGAAAATATATAAGACGTTTCATATAACAGAACAGGGAACTGCGAAAGAGGAAAGCGGGATGAAATTTAGTTCGTGTGAAGAGAAAGAGAAAAGGTACGAAAGATTAAAGCAGGTTATCAAAGAATACAGGAATTCTCCCGGGCCTTTAATTCAGATACTTCATCGGGCTCAGAATATATTTGGTTATTTACCGAAGGAGGTTCAACGTTTTATAGCTAAAGAAATTAACATTTCTTTTAGCAGAGTGTACGGGGTGGTTACTTTCTATGATTTTTTCAGATTAGACCCGGTGGGAAAATATACTGTGACTATATGTTTAGGGACTGCCTGTTATGTAAAAGGAGGATCAGAAATATTAAAAACTGTTAAGAAGGAATTGAAAGTAGAAGAAGGAAGAACTACTAAAGACAGATTGTTTACTCTTGATACAGCCCGTTGTTTTGGAGCCTGTGGGCTTGCTCCAGCAATGATGGTGGATAAAGAAGTATATGGAAGAATGAGTCCCAAAAAAGCTTTGCAGGTGATAGAGGAATACAAAATAAAGAAGGAATAAGAGTATGACCAGAGGTTTAGACGTTTTAATTTGCGAAGGAGGAGCTTGCATTTCCTCACACAGCTTAGATATCGAAGAAGAACTTAAAAAACAAATTGAGAAATATAGCATTAAAGATAAGATAAGAATAGTAAAAACGGGCTGTATGGGCCCCTGTCAGTATGGACCGCTGATGTTGGTTTATCCGGAAGGTATACTTTATAAAGAGTTAACAATAGCCGATATTAAGGAGATAGTAGAGGAGCATTTTTTAAAGGGGAGAGTAGTAGAGAAATTTCTTTTTAAATCAGAAATAACAGGAAAAGTTATTAGAGAAAAAGAAAACCTACCCTTCTTTCAAAAACAACTGAAGATAGTATTAAAAAATTGTGGCACTATTGATCCAGAAAATATTGAAGAATATATCAATAATGGTGGGTATGAGGCTCTGAGGAAAGTACTTACCGAATTATCTCCTTTAAAGGTAATTCAAGAAGTAAAAGATTCCGGCCTTAGAGGTAGAGGAGGAGCAGGTTTTCCTACTGGTGTAAAATGGGAATTTGTATTTAAAACGAAATCTTCAGAGAAATTTGTCATCTGCAATGCCGATGAGGGTGATCCAGGTGCCTTTATGGACCGGGCAGTCTTAGAGGGCGATCCCCATACTGTTATAGAAGGGATGAGTATAGCCGCTTATGTTGTTGGCGCTCAAAAGGGTTATGTTTATGTGAGAGCGGAATATCCTCTGGCTATTAAAAGATTAGAAATTGCTTTGCAGCAGGCAAGAGAGTATAACTTTTTGGGCAAAGATATTTTAGAAAGCGGTTTTAATTTTAACATAGAACTAAGAATAGGAGCAGGAGCTTTTGTTTGTGGCGAGGAAACAGCTTTAATTGCCTCTATAGAGGGAAAAAGAGGTATGCCCCATTCTCGCCCTCCTTTTCCAGCTACTTGTGGACTCTGGGGTAAGCCAACTCTAATCAATAATGTAGAGACTCTGGCTAATATTCGACACATAGTTTTGAAGGGAGCAAAATGGTTTAGTAGTATTGGCATAAATAAAAACAAGGGCACAAAAGTATTCGCTCTATCAGGGAAAATAAAAAATACAGGATTAGTTGAAGTTCCTCTGGGGATTACCATAGGTGAGTTAATCTTTGATATAGGAGGGGGAATTCCTGATGGAAAAAAGTTTAAAGCTGTTCAGACAGGTGGACCGTCAGGGGGATGCATACCTCGAGAGTATCTTAATACACCAATAACTTATGAGTCGTTAAAAGATTTAGGTTCTATTATGGGTTCCGGCGGTGTTATTGTTTTAGATGAAGATACTTGCGTGGTGGATTTGACCAGGTTTTTCATTGAATTTACTGCTTCTGAGTCCTGTGGGAAATGTGTTCCTTGCCGGATAGGACTCAAACAGATGTTAGGAATTTTAGATAAGATTACCGAAGGTAAAGCAGTAATTGAGGATCTAGATCTTTTAGAGTACTTAGCTAAAAGTATTGCTAAAACAGCACTCTGCGGTTTAGGGCAAACAGCGCCTAACCCTGTTTTGAGCACTTTAAAGTACTTCCGTGATGAATATGAAGCGCATATATTAGAGAAAAGATGTCCAGCCGCAGTTTGTGCTGCTCTATTTATCAGTCCCTGTCAAACTTCCTGTCCGGTGGAGGTAGATGTATCGTCTTATGTAACCCACATTGCTAATGGTGATTTTGAGAAGGCGTTTTATGTCCATATGCAGAAGAATCCTCTTCCTGGAGTTTGCGGAAGAGTATGTTATGCTTTTTGTGAGAGTAAATGCCGAAGAGCACAGACAGATAAGTCTATTGCTATTGCTGATTTGAAAAGATTTATAGCTGACTATGCTGTAAAAAAAGGAATTAACATTCCTCCTCCTGAAAATCCTAAGAAAGAAAAGATAGCCATTATTGGTTCAGGGCCAGCAGGTCTTTCCTGCGCTTTTCATCTTACCCGATTAGGATATCTTCCTGTAGTTTATGAGGCTCTCTCCATAGCTGGTGGGATGATGGCTACAGCCATTCCTGAATATCGGCTGCCCAGACAGGTTTTGCGCGATGACATTGAAAGGATAGAAAAAGCTGGAGTTCAAATAAAACTTTCTCAGCCGATAGAAGATTTAAACGTTCTTCTTGAGGCAGGTTATAAGGCAATTTTTATTGCTGCAGGAACTCCTCGCGGGCAAAAACTAGAATTAGAGGGCAGGGATCTTGAGAGGGTTACAACTGGAGTAGAGTTTCTTAAAAGTATTTCTCTCAGTGGCTTTAAGAAAATAGAGGGAGATGTAGTAGTTATTGGAGGTGGAAACTCTGCCGTTGATTCTGCCAGAAGTAGTCTTCGCTTAGGAGCAAAGAGTGTGTCTATAGTCTATAGAAGAACTAAGGCTGATATGCCTGCTATTGCCGAGGAAATTGAAGCTGCTCGGGAAGAAGGGGTCAATATACTTGAGATGAGTATGCCCGTTAAAATAATAGGGAATAAATGTGTAGAAGAAATAGAATGTGTAAAGATGAGGTCAACAGAGTTTGATTCTTCAGGAAGAAGGCGTTTTGTTCCCCTGGAAAACTCAGAATTTCTATTAAAGGCAAATACAGTTATTATCTCCATTGGCCAGAGACCAAAGTTAGAATTTTTAAAAAAGAGTAAAGTAAAGCTAAATAAAAGGGGTTTTGTTGAAATTGATCCTTTGACTATGGCTACCAGTCGAGAAGGTGTATTTGCCGGGGGAGACGTAATAGGGGGATCAGCCAATGTTGTCCAGGCTATTGCTGGGGGAAGAAAAGCAGCTATAGCTATTGATAAATATCTGGGTGGTAGAGGAGTTATCGTTGATGAGAAAAGAAAGGTAGTAGAGACAAATTATGATGAAAAAGAGTATCTAGAGGAAAAACCCAGGCAAGTTCCGTCTGTTTTATCCTCAGAGGAAAGAAAAATGAGTTTTAGAGAAGTGAAATCGGGATTTACTCCAGAGCAAGCGATAGAAGAGGCAAGAAGATGCTTACATTGTGATCGAGAGGAGATAGAATAAAGGTGATTAATTTAACTATCGATGGAAAGTTAATTAAGGCAAAAGAAGGTTCCTTTATTTTAGAGGTAGCTCTGGATAATGAAATCGAAATCCCGCATCTTTGCTATCAATCCGGATTAAGTAGTGCGGGAGCCTGTCGAGTTTGTTTGGTAAAGGTCAAAGATAGACCAGAATTGATAACTTCTTGCACAACAGAAGTAAGCGAGGGAATGAAGGTTATCACTGAGGATGAGGAGATAATAAAGGCGCGTAGATTAATGGTAGAACTAATCTTATCCGAGCGTGAACATAATTGTCTTATTTGCGAGAAAAATGGTGATTGTGAATTGCAGGATTTGGTTTATGAGTTAGGTATTGATAATATACGCTTTCCAGTCAATAAAAGAGTAGAAAAGACAGAAGATTCCAGCCAGGTAATATTAAGAGACCCTAACAAATGTATTCTTTGCGGAAGATGTGTGCGTGCTTGTGCCGAAATTGCCGTGCAGGATGTACTAGATTTTGCTGAACGAGGAGGCAAAACCTTTATTGCGGCAGGGTTAGATGAAAAACTGGCTGATACTGACTGCGTGTCCTGTGGTGCTTGTGTTCAAGCTTGTCCTACCGGTGCTTTGACTGAAAAACTGGCTCGTTTCCAGGGAAGAAGTTGGGAGTTCAGAAAGGTCGAAACTACCTGTCCTTATTGTGGAGTGGGCTGCCAGATAGAACTAAATATTAAGAATGACCGTATTGTAAAGGTGTATGGTGTTGATAATGGGTCACCCAACAGGGGACATCTTTGTGTTAAAGGACGTTTCGGACTTGACTATGTTCATCATAAAGAGCGTCTTACTACTCCTATGATAAAGAAGAAGGGAAAGTTTATAGAAGCAAGCTGGGAGGAAGCACTGGAACTGGTTGCTCATAGGTTCAAAGAATTAAAAGACGAATATGGCAGTGATTCTTTAGCCGGACTATCTTCAGCCAAGTGCACTAATGAGGAGAATTATCTATTTCAAAAGTTTATTCGGGTCTGTTTTGGCAATAATAATGTTGACCACTGTGCTCGTCTTTGCCATGCTTCTACTGTAGCTGGTTTGGGTCGGGCCTTCGGCAGCGGAGCGATGACCAATTCGATTAAAGAATGGGAAAAATCAGATGTTGTTTTGGTGACTGGTTCCAATACTACTGAGGCCCATCCGGTAATCGGCTATTATCTCAAATATCTGGCAACTTACCAGGGGCTCAAGCTGATTGTTATAGACCCACGCGCCATTGAGCTCACTAAATATGCTAAAATCTGGCTAAGGCAAAAAAACGGGACAGATGTTGCCTGGATTAATGGTCTGATGAATATTATTATCCAGGAGGGCCTTTACGATGAAGGATTTGTGGAAAATCGTACCGAGAATTTTGCTCAGTTTAAGAAAATAGTCTCTAGATATACTCCCAAAAAAGTAGAAGAAATTACCGGTATTCCTGAAAAGGAGTTAATTACTGCAGCAAGAATGTATGCCAGCGGAAAAAGAAGTTCCATTGTTTTTTCTATGGGTATAACTCAGCATACTACAGGGACCGATAACGTTTTATCTTTAGCTAATCTGGCTATGCTCTGTGGCAGTATTGGGCGAGAGGGGACAGGGGTCAATCCACTGCGGGGACAGAATAATGTTCAGGGCGCCTGTGACCTGGGAGCTTTACCCAATGTATATCCAGGTTATCAAAAAATTACTGATGAACAAATCAGGGAGAAATTCGAGAAGGCCTGGGATGCGAGGCTTTCCCCAAAAGAGGGCTTGACTGCAGTAGAAATAGTAGAGGCGGCAAAAGACGGTGTAATTAAAGGCCTTTATATAATGGGTGAGAATCCTATGCTCAGTGACCCTAATCTTAATAATGTCCGAAAAGGACTGGAGAGTCTTGATTTTTTAGTGGTGCAGGACATTTTCTTGACCGAGACGGCCAGAATGGCAGATGTAGTTTTGCCAGGGGTCTCTTTTGCCGAGAAAGACGGAACTTTTACCAATACCGAGCGTAGAGTGCAAAGGGTGCATAAAGCTCTTCCTGAAATAGGAGATAGTAGGCAAGATTGGCAAATTATTCTAGAGTTAAGTAAAGGGATGGGCTATTTAATGGACTATAATTCTCCAGCGGAAGTAATGGAGGAAATTGCCTCTTTGACTCCTATTTATGGCGGTATCTCTTTTGCTCGACTGGCTAGAGAGGCTTTACAGTGGCCTTGTCCTGGTCCTGAGCATCCGGGAACTCCTTATCTTCATAAGGACAAATTCACGCGAGGTAAAGGTTTTTTTACTCCTATTGACTATATTCCACCGGCTGAACTACCAGATGAAGAGTATCCTTTTTTACTCTCCACCGGTAGGATTCTTTATCATTTTCATACGGGGTCTTTGTCACGACGTTCAAAACCGCTAGATAATATTGTTCCAGAGGGTTTCTTGGAAATGAACCCGGTGGATGCAGAGAGCTTAGAAATTAAAGATGGCGATTGGATAAATGTAAGCTCACGGCGAGGTAAAGTTAAAACAAAAGTAAAAATTACTGAGCGAGTAGATGAAAGGGCAGTTTTTATGAGTTTTCATTTTGCTGAATCAGCAGCGAACTTTTTAACTAATGATGCTTTAGATCCGATAGCTAAGATTCCCGAATATAAAGTATCGGCAGTAAAAATAGAAAAGATAGAATGAAAAGCGAGGTTAGCAAATGGTAGAAGCGAGCTTAATAGATTATACTAAGTTTAAGTTGAAATCCACAGAGGAAATTAGAGGGATTTTTAAAGGAGTAGAGCGAATATTTATTCTTTGGTGCCGTAAATGCTATAAGAAGTTTGAGGAAGATACAGAAGAAGAATATAATGAGCTTTTAGAGATTTTAGGAGAGGATGCTGAGAAAGTTGTTGGTCAGGCGGGAGTTGATTTTCTGTGTAATGATTTCTTATCCCAAAAGAAGATCTTTGATTTAAACCTTTCTCCCTGCGACAGTGTGGGGGTAATTTCTTGTGGCTTAGGGGTTCAGTTCGTGGCTCAACTTTTAGAGGGGAAGACGGTTTATGCTTTAGCTGATTCTATACCTCAAAGCGGAAATGCTACCAGTGAAGTTGGCTATCATGGTATTTCTTTAGAAAAAGAGAAGTGCGCTGGTTGCGGAGAATGTTATTTAAGTTTAACTGGGGGAATTTGTCCAGTAGTTGACTGTGCCAAAGGGCTTTTAAATGGTCCTTGTGGAGGAGCAAAAGAAGGAAAATGTGAGGTAAACCCAGATGTTGATTGTGCCTGGGAAAAAATTTATCAACGTTTAAAGAAACAAAAAGGAAAATTCACTTTAGAATCTGTCCAGATAAGAGATTACTCCAAGCCGTCTTTGAAGCTTAAAGGAGACTTATCTGTGCAGAATCAAGCTCTTAGGAAGCAAAGCTTCTATGGTGGTTTATATCCCCTAGAAAGGAAAAAAGAAATCGAAAGCAAGAGAATAGTAAGTTTTCCTGAGCCAGAGACAGTAGCTGTTTTTCTTGCCCAACACGCAGGAAGAAGGGCTGAGCCTTTAGTTAAATCGGGTGATAAGGTAAGAGTGGGGCAAAAAATTGGCGAAGCTACTGCCTTTATTTCTGCTCCTGTCCATTCTAGTGTGAGTGGAAAGGTAATATCCTTGGAAGAGCGAGTTCACCCGGCTTCTCAAGAAAAGGATTTAGCTATAATAATAGAAAATAACGGTGAAAATCAGCTTGATCCTTCGATTCAGCCTCTTGGGAATTTTGAGGAACTAACTGCCGAGACTCTGTTGAAAATAATAAGAGAGAAAGGACTTGTGGGACTTGGCGGAGCGATGTTTCCTACTTATGTAAAGCTTTCTTCTCCTAAACCTATAGATACTTTAATCATAAATGGATGTGAATGCGAACCTTATCTAAATAGTGACAATAGGGTTATGATTGAATATCCGCAGGAAATATTTACTGGAATAAGGATAGTGGAAAAGATTTTGGGAATTAATAAGATTTTTGTAGGAGTTGAAGAGAACAAACCGGAAGCTATAAAAAATTTGACTGATTTCTCAAATAAACCCTCTAACGTAGAAATAATTAGCTTAAAGACTAAATATCCTCAAGGTGCAGAGAAGATGTTAATTAAGAGGATTCTGGGTAGAGAGGTTCCAGAAAAAGGATTGCCTTTGGATGTGGGGGTGGTGGTTCTGAATGTAAGTACAGTTCTTGCTATTTATCAGGCGGTGATAAAAGGTATCCCTTTAACACAAAGAATCATAACTGTTTGCGGAGAAGGTTTGAATAGACCAGGAAATTATCTGATAAAAATAGGAACCTCGTTTAAGGATATCGTTGATTATTGTTTTGTGGGGGGAGAAAGAGAATTTTTGAAAGAAAATCAATTAAAAATGGGCGGTCCCGTAATGGGAATTTCTCAGTTGAGCTTAGACACAAATGTAATCAAGGGGACAACAGGGCTTACAGTTTTGAGAAAATATCCGCTGGAAGTTTCACCCGAGAGAGATTGCATAAAATGTGGCCGCTGCGTAGAAGTATGCCCCATGGAATTATATCCTCTTTATTATGCTTTTTATGGCAAGAGAGGCGAATGGGCCAAAGCAGTAGAATACAAAGTGGAAGACTGTATAGAGTGTGGATGTTGTGAATATATATGCTCCTCGAAAATCTCTCTTTTAAGCTTTATCAAAAAGGAGAAGCAATATGCTCGTAACTCAAATAAAGCCTGAGCAAGAAATATTAGAAAGAATTTCTGGAAAAAATGTTTTTGTCTTTGTATGTCCTGGTTGCCGGGAGGTTTATTTCCCACAAGAGAAGGTAGAAGAATTTATTCAGAGTCTGCCTGCTGACAGAGTGAAAAGCGTGAATCTTGATTATTTATGTAATAGAGAATTCGTTAAAGAATATGTTCAGGGATATTCTTTAGAGATAGAAAGAGCAGATGCAGTTCTGGTATTTTCTTGCGGTGTAGGGACGCAAGTTGTTTCTTCCTTATTGGAAAATAAGATTGTCTATACAGGCTGCGATACCCTTTACCTGGATGGTTTTCAAGGCCTCACTGTACAGAATTTCAACTGCGACCAATGTGGAGAATGTTATCTAAACCATACGGGAGGAATCTGCCCGGTTACTCATTGTGCCAAAGGGCTCATAAATGGTCCTTGCGGAGGAGCAAAAGATGGAAAGTGTGAGGTAAATCCAGATGCTGATTGTGCCTGGATTCTGATTTATAAAAGGTTGAAAAAGTTGGGCAAGTTACACTTATTAAAAGAAATTTTACCGGCGAGAGATTACCACAAAATAATCACCGAATCTCTTGCTCGGAAAAAACTTTAAGAAGTAAGTACATTCTTTAGCCGTATATAGGATATAGTATATAGCATATCGAAAACGAAGAGTGCATGAATAGTATTGCCTTGTGGATTTTAAGTTTTTTTCTTACGATATACTGTATATGATATACGACATACGAGAATGGTGACGGAAGAAATTGTCCTGAGGCATATCTTTTACCACATCGCTGCCGAAGAACTTTTTCTGAAGAAGCCTTATAGGAGCAATTTTAACGAAGCTTCGAGCTGAGGAAAAAGAAAAATATACTGTTTGAGGAACGAAGTGACGAGTTTATATTTTTCCCGAAATGAGAAGCTGAGCAGAAATAATAAGAAGCTACTATACAGCGACGGAAGAAATTGTCCTGAGGCATATCTTGAAGGAGATAGAGAAAAAATGAATCTGGCAGAAAAGTTAAAAAGCGGAAAATTTCTGATTACCTCGGAAATAGGGCCGGGAAAAGGAACAGAGGTAGATAAGTATCTGGAGGAAGTGGAGGTATTGAGGGGGAAAGTAGATGCGTTTAATGTTACTGATTTACAAAGTTCAGTGATGAGGCTTGGTTCACTGGTAGTTTGTCATCTTCTGGCAGAAAGAAATCTGGAGCCAGTTTTTCAAATAACCTGTCGGGATAGAAACAGACTAGCTCTTCAATCAGATTTATTAAGCGCCTATGTTTTAGGCATAAGAAATGTTTTGGTATTAACCGGGGACCATCCAGTTCTGGGTGACCATCCAGAGGCAAAGCCAGTCTTCGATTTAGATTCAGTAAGTCTTCTGAAAGTTGCCTCTACTCTGGCTGAGGGAAAGGATATGAAAGGAAATGACCTGAAGGGAAAGCCAGAGTTTTGCCTGGGGGCGGTAGTGAGTCCTGGAGCGGACCCCCTGGAACCTCAGTTAATTAAGATGGAGAAAAAGATTGAAGTAGGAGCAAAGTTTTTTCAGACCCAGGCGGTATATGATATGGAAAATTTTGAAAAATTCATCAGAAAAGCAGAGAAGTTTGGAGTTCCCATTTTAGGAGGGATAGTTCTATTGAAGTCGGCGGGAATGGCTCGATTTATGAATGCTAATGTAGCGGGAGTTTCCGTTCCCGACAAATTCATAAAGATTATGGCGGAATCTTCCAAGGAAGACAGGCCCCGAAAAAGTATTGAAATTGCTGCTTCCCTTATCAAAGAGATGAAGGGGATGTGTCAAGGAGTTCATATTATGTCCTTAGGCTGGGATAAATATGTCCCTTCGGTTCTGGAAGCGGCTGGACTCATTTGATGAGAAGGGGTACCAGGGGCTGTTGCCCTCATTTATGTTTCATGTAGAGAGTAAAGTATTTCATATAGATAATCTTCCCAAGTCCTGCCTGATGTCTTATTCGTACCTATAATAACTTTCTTTTTTTGGCTGATAATATTAAGAATTTCTGGACAAATCTTTTTGGATGGAGTATTATTTTGTAGTCCTCCTGGCTGTTCGCATCTTGAATCCCAGAGAAAAGAAAGACCGAGAGAAGATATAGTTTCACAAGGGAATATTCGGATGCAAGGTTACACAGATTAACCCGATAATATAGGAATTTCCTTTTTCCCCTCACCTCAATCCTCTCCCCATGGGGGAGAGGGAAGGGAGAGGGGGGGTAACTTGGATGACTAAAGAATGATTATATCAGGAGAGGCGATATGGGGAAAACTTTAGCTGAGAAGATTTTTAGTGAACATGTAGGAAGAGGAGTAAGAGCAGGAGAGTTTGTGGTAAGTAAAGTGGATATTCAACTGGCTCAAGATGGTACAGGGCCTTTAGCTGTACGTCAGATAGAGAAGTTGAAAGTGAAAGATATAGTCAATGCTAAAAGAACCTACTTTTTTTTAGACCATGCTGCTCCCAGTTACAAAAAGGAGCTATCTAATGACCATATTCTATTGAGGGAGTTTTGTCAAAAAACAGGGGCAAATTTATCTGAAATAGGGGAGGGAATCTGTCATCAAAGAATTGTAGAATCCTATGCAAATCCAGGGGAAATTCTTATTGGTGCAGACTCCCATACCTGCACAGCAGGAGCCCTGGGAGCTTTTGCTACTGGAATGGGTTCTACTGATGTAGCTATAGGAATAGCTTTAGGCAAGAACTGGTTCAGGATTCCAGAAACTTTCAAGATAAATATAGAGGGAGATTTTTCTTTTGCTGTCTATCCCAAAGACTTAATTCTGTATATTATTGGTCTTATAGGAGCAGATGGAGCTACCTATAAGGCCCTGGAATTTTCCGGGGAAACTATTCAGAATATGGATATATCAGGAAGGCTTACTCTCTGTAATATGGCAGTAGAAGCCGGAGCAAAAACAGGTTTGATAGCCTCGGACAAAGTAACCAGGGATTTTTTGAAGAGGCAGGGAAGAGAAGATAAATTCAGAGAGCTGGCCTCCGATAAAGATGCGAGCTATGAACGGGTGATAAACATTGATGTCTCTAAGCTAGAACCAATGCTTTCTCTCCCCCATAGTGTGGACAATACTATTACTCTAAAAAAGGCAGAAAAGATACGAATAGACCAGGTGTTCATCGGGACTTGTACTAACGGGAGGATAGAGGATTTACGTATAGCTGCTAACATTCTTAAAGGAAAATCTTCTCATCCTGAAACGCGTTTAATTATTGGGCCAGCCTCCCGGGATATTTATTTAAAAGCTGTAAAAGAGGGAATTATCCAGACATTTATTGAAGCAGGAGGGACAATTCTACCTCCTGGATGTGGTCCTTGCGTGGGGGCGCATGGAGGAATTTTAGGGGATGGAGAAAAATGTCTTTCTACCCAAAACAGGAATTTCTTAGGTAGAATGGGAAATCCCAAAGGATTTATCTATCTTGCTTCTCCTGCAACAGCCGCTACCACAGCAATAAAGGGTGAGATTACTGACCCCAGAGAGGTGACATGATGGTTTTGCAAGGAAAAGTTTGGAAGTTTGGTGATGATATCAGTACTGACCATATTGCTCCAGGAAGATATTTTCATCTTCGCTCCAATCTGCCAGAGCTGGCAAGACATGTTCTAGAGGATGCTAAGCCTGATTTTGCCAGGGGAATGAACAAAGGAGATTTTGTAGTTGCCGGGAAAAACTTTGGCCTGGGTTCTTCTAGAGAGCACGCTCCTACCATTATGAAAATAGCAGGAATAAATGCTGTTTTGGCTAAATCTTTTGCCCGTATCTTCTATCGGAATGCTATTAATGTTGGTCTTCTGGCAGTAATATGCGATACAGACAAAATAGAGCAGGGAGATGAGCTAGAGGTGAATGTGGAAAAAGGAGAAATAAGAAACAAGAGCAAGGGTATCAAGTTTTTCTTTTCTTCCCTTCCTCCTATAATGCGAAATATTCTAAATGATGGAGGATTAGTAGCTCATGTCAATAAATATGGAGATTTTAAGCTATAAATCAATGAGGACGCAGATTTTCGCAGATCCATCGCCAAAAAGAAATTCCTATTATATGAAACGTCTTATATATTTTCGCTTATCTGTAGAGGTTTGATTCATCAAACCCGCTAATTTTCTGGCTTCATAAATGAAGTCGCTACAAGGGATGCGCAATTATTTATGTCGTTTCATATAGATCAAGAGAGGTGGTGAGGAGGGAAGATGAATAAAATTAGTCCTTCCCAAGAAGGGGAAAGAATCCGTATAGATGACAACAAAATCT
This sequence comes from uncultured Clostridia bacterium, assembly GCA_964594375.1. Lineage (GTDB taxonomy): Bacteria > Aerophobota > Aerophobia > Aerophobales > AE-B3A > AE-B3A. The sequence goes on from CAZQMG010000020.1 coordinate 17,005, forward strand.
TCGTACCAGAAAATCCTGTTATTCCTTATATAGAAGGGGATGGAATTGGTCCTGAGGTAATGAGTGTAGCCAGGAAAGTGCTGGATGCAGCGGTCAAGAAAGCCTTTATGGGAAAATGGAAAATCGTTTGGCTTGAAATTTATGCAGGAGAAAAAGCAAATGAGAAATACGGTGAGTACCTTCCTCAGGATACTATTCAGAGTATAAGAGATTATATTATAGCTATAAAGGGACCTCTCACCACGCCGGTGGGAGGAGGATATCGCAGCTTGAATGTCACCCTGAGGCAGGTTTTAGAGCTTTATGCCTGTGTGAGACCTATAGAATATTTTCCTGGAGTTCCCAGCCCTATGCTACATCCAGAAAAGATGAATATGGTTATTTTCAGGGAGAACACGGAAGATGTCTATGCTGGCATTGAATGGCCCCAGGGCAGCAAGGAGGTAAAGAACCTTCTTAATTATCTGAAAGAAGAACTGGGAGTAGAAATAAGGGAAGATTCAGGAATAGGGATCAAGCCTATCTCTATTACAGGGACAAAGAGATTGGTGAAAAAAGCTATTCGATATGCCCTGGAAAAAGAAAGAAAAAGCGTAACTTTAGTGCATAAGGGAAATATTATGAAATATACTGAAGGGGCCTTCAGGGATTGGGGATACCAGGTAGCTAAAGAGGAGTTTTCTCAAGAAACTGTTACTGAAAAGGAGCTATGGGATAAATATCAAGGGGAGCTTCCCTGCGGGAAAATCCTAATAAAAGACCGTATTGCAGATAATATGTTCCAGCAGGCCCTCACCAGAACCGATGAGTATGATGTAGTAGCTCTACCCAATCTTAATGGTGATTACTTTTCCGATGCTTGTGCTGCTCAGGTAGGTGGCTTAGGAATGGCGCCTGGAGCTAATATAGGAGATTTTATTGCCTTATTTGAAGCCACTCACGGCACAGTCCCCAAATACGCTGGTCAGGATAAAGTGAATCCTAGCTCTATGGTTCTTTCTGGAGTGATGCTCTTAGAGTATATAGGGTGGAAGGAAGCAGGAGACTTAGTTCGTCAGGCAATTGCCAAAACTATAAAACAAAAGAAGGTAACTTATGATTTAGCCAGGCAAATGGGAATTGAACCAATAAAATGCTCTGAATTTGGAAAGGCTATTATAGATAATTTGTAGAAAAAGAGGTAAAAGTTGAGAGAGATTAAGGCAGGTGAGATTGCCAGGGCAGTTAAGAAATTGTGTATGGATGCTAACTATTGTCTACCTTCAGATGTTATAGACGCTCTAAAAGAAGGATATAGAAAGGAAGAGTCACCAGTAGGCAAAGATGTTCTATCACAGATATTAAAAAATGTTGAAATTGCTGCCCAGCAAAAGATCCCTTTGTGTCAGGATACTGGTGTAGCCGTTTTTTTCATAGACTTAGGCCAGGAGGTTAGGATTACAGGAGGCAACTTAGAGGATGCGATAAACAAAGGAGTAAAGGAAGGCTATCTCAAGGGATATCTAAGGAAGTCTATGGTTAGTGACCCTCTTTTCAAACGTACTAATACTAAGGATAATACCCCTTCTGTAATACACATCCGGATTGTGCCCGGCGATAAGATAAAGATTATTCTTGCTCCCAAAGGTGCTGGAGCAGAAAATATGAGTAGGGTTGCTATGTTAAAGCCTGCAGATGGAGTGGAAGGAGTAAGAGATTTTGTGGTTGAAACAGTAAAGAAAGCTGGTCCCAACCCTTGCCCTCCGGTGATAGTGGGCGTGGGGATTGGTGGTAATTTTGAAAAAGCCCCTTGTCTTGCCAAGCGAGCTCTTTTAAGAAGAATTGGGGAGCATAATTCTCATCCAAGATACGCCAAACTGGAAAATGAGCTTCTTAGCAAGATAAACAATCTTGGTATTGGTCCTCAAGGACTGGGAGGAAGAGTAACGGGTCTGGCGGTGAATATAGAGTGGTTCCCTTGCCATATTGCCTCTTTACCGATAGCGGTAAACATACAATGTCATTCAGCAAGACACAGAGAGATGGAAATATAAGAAGGTGCACAGATAGATGAGAGGCGAAATTGAATTATTAACTCCTTTATCCTGTGAAGACATAGAAGAGCTTAAGGTCGGGGATAAGGTTTTGCTAAATGGAATTATATATACTGCTCGTGATGCGGCCCATAAAAAATTGGTAGAGACGCTTAAAAGGGGAGAGGAACTTCCTTTTAATCCAGATGGCCAGGTTATTTATTATGTGGGTCCTGCCCCGGCTAGACCGGGTAAGGTAATTGGGCCTGCCGGACCTACTACCAGCTCCAGAATGGATCCCTATGCTATCTATCTTATGGATGTAGGGATAAGAGGGATGATAGGAAAAGGTTCACGGGGACAAAAAGTAAAGGATGCTATCAAGAAATACAAAGCAGTCTATTTTGCTGCTATTGGGGGAGCTGCTGCTCTACTTTCCGAGCATATTAAGAAAGCAGAGGTTATTGCTTACGAGGAGTTAGGTACAGAAGCTATCCGCAGGCTAGAGGTAGAAAATTTTCCGCTGCTGGTGGTTAATGATACTAAAGGAGGCGATTTATACCAGGAGGGAGTAAGACGATATACTATCAAGACTTTGGCAAAAAGTTAAGCAAAAATAGGCTCTTTGACGCATAAATACTGGCGAAATACGTTATAGTGATTCTTTAGCTATCTCAAGAAGTAAAGGAAAAAAAAGAAAAGAAAAGAAAAGAGAAAAGAAAAGGGGACGGTTCTATTTTCTACTTTTCTTCCAAGAGCGGTCCTATGCATAGAATTAATCTCTTTTCAAAAAAGGAAACGATAAAAATAGAACCGTCCCCTTTTCCTATACCTTTTCCTGATATAATTTTATAATAGTGTAACGCAACTATT
>CAZQMG010000021.1:0-19510 GCA_964594375.1 uncultured Clostridia bacterium
ACGTGCTACCGCAGCAACATCTCTGTAGGGAATAAAAATTAATTGATTCTTTTTACAGGTAGAAGTACTTCCCTCTGGTTTCTCTAGCACACAGCAGACTAACTTCTCACCCTTCTGGCGCATAAAAACAAACCTCCTCTTCTCCTCATCTGGCGGCCACTAATATCGGATGTTCATCTCGTGGAAACCCGGAGGGAGAGGTGGCGAGGATTTTTTGCCTTGCAATGGGACAGTAGATGGTAGCTGGCGATTATCAATGGACTGATAGAGCCATTTTTCCGTCTTATCAATTTCTTCTAACTCAGACTGAATTTGGTTAATCCTCTCTTGCCACCTCTTCATCTCATCACTCAACCGTGCCTTTTTCTGACTCAGTCGAGCCAGTTCAATCAAAGCTCCCTGCGGCGTCCGTGCTCGGAACCTATCTACCTGGCTCCGTATGGTACGAATGTCTTTAAAGCCTTTTCTATTTGAGCTCATAATTTTCTCACCTCAATTTAGTCTCTATGAGCTGTCTAATATTTTCTTTCTTTAGGCCGTTTGAGCCCAAGACGTCAAAGCAAGTCTCACAAAAGATGGAATTATCAGCCCTGACCTTTCCTCTGCGCTGCATCACGAGCTTAGCTATCATAATGCAAGCCCGAATACTCGGCCAACTGCTGCTACTCATCTTTCGCAATTCTCTGACAATATCTACAACCTTTTCCGCCCTCTTCTCCCCCATACCTGACTTGGCTCTGGTAATGGCAATCTCGGCTTCCCGGTCATAATGGGTTAATTGAATAGTGATCATTCGGTCCAGAAGTGCATCCTGGGTTTTATGAACTCCGGCATATTCCTCAGGATTACTGGTGAAGACAGCCCGAAATTCAGGATGGACCTGCATATAGGTTTCCCCGTAGCGAGTTTCAGGAAGGCTGAGTAGCTTCTCCTCAAGAACGGCCAAAAGTACATTGTTAGCCTCGGGACGAGAGCGGGAGAACTCATCGTAGATTAGGGTGTATCCGTACCTGCAGGCAGTGGTAAGGCGCTGGTCAATCCATTGTGGTCTTACACTCTCTTCAGTCTTTAACACCGAGTGGATGAAGTTATCAACTAATCGCCTGGAAACTACCCCTTTTTCGCCTCCCACTAAATCAGAGGAACCGAATTCCTCATCACCATACATCAATATCACCGGTCGGCTCCGGAGTTTTGCAAGATGCAGGGCCAGGGTCGTCTTACCGGTGCCAGTTGACCCCCTGAAGTGAACAGGATAGCCTGCCTCCAGGCAGGCCAGAGCCCGGGTGGCGACAGCCTTTATGGATGGAGTAATAATAAAATCATCCCTGGCTTGAACCCGCAGGAGAGTCTGTGTCCCTACCATTTATTCCTCCTTTTGGGGGTAGTACATAGTATCAATCTTTTCAACCTTGTCTTCATCCACCAGAGATTTAACAGATCCGATTAGACCTCTCCAATCCACCCCCAGCTCGTTTCCAATATCAATCAACTTAACTCCCTCGGGATGCCTGGCAATGACCTCCAGGATTTTCTCTTTTTCTTCCTCTGGCTTTTTCTTGGTTTCTTTTTTCTTTGCAGCAGCCTCAGGTGCTATTTTTACTTCCTTCGTCCAAATCTGATCTGCCTGTCGGAGATCAGAGCCAATCTCGTCCAGCATCTCCCTTACAGCATCTCTACCTTGGTTATTGGTCTGGTGGACCTCCTCCATAAACTGTCGAGTGGCCTCCAGACGAGCCTTCTCCTCGGAAGAAAGCTTTTCCCTGAAAGCCATATCCCCATGTTCCAGATGAAATCGTTGTAGGAGATTATGGGTACCAGAACGCATTTCACTGACTTTTACTTTTACTTCGTCTATAGATTCTTTGATGTCCCCCATAAGTTCTCGCGAAGCATTGATACCGGCCTTCCTCTCAGAGGAGAGTCTCTCCCGGACAGTCTTAGCTTGAGTTTGATTTGTATTGTGAATATCCTTCATCGCATTGTCGGCATCCTTTATCAGTTGCTTAGTCTCCTCTGAAAGCTCCCGGAGAGCAGTACCCCGGGCCTCGGCTGATGAACGAATCTCATCAACCACATTTTGGATAGCATCACTTATCTTTCCCATCTTTTTAAATCCTCCTTTTTACTCTTAATAAATTTTTCCCCTATGCAGCAGAGGCAGAAGATCCTGCTGCCGCTGCTGCCATCGGGGACTGGTAAGACCTCATACTCTTAGATTAGGCAGCAGCTCCAGCAGTCAGTCCTACAGCCTCAGCATACTTAAGAAAGGTGTCTACCGAAGCGATTACTACACGAGCCTCTATAGCCAGGATTTCGATCCCGACCAGCGATACTCTTGCCCAGGCATCAACCACAATTCCCTTGTCAAGGATGCGGTCAATTACTTCAGCCAAACCACTAGTATCCGTTGATTTTTGCACCGTAGCCATTTGTTCTCACCCCCTTTCTGTAAAGAATTATATCAAAATCGAGATGCCTCTGGAAAACCCTGGGAAGGAACATCTCTTCATCTTCTTAACATCCTTTGTAGGTACGAATCGGAGGACCCATACCTACCCCTCCCGGGAGGCAATATAGATACTTTTATGATACCTGATATAAGTGTCGGAGCAAAAAATCTGCCAAGTTAGGAAGAAAATCATAAACCCTTATATTGAAGAGGTTATGGAATTTTACCCTCCCTAGCACGGAGGAAAATTAGGGAATCAATTCCCTAATTTCGGGTGTTAGTTCCCTATGATTTTTTTAAGCTCGCCTGGAGAGTGGCAATGAGGGCCTGGTTTTGGAAGGGTTTATCAAAGTAAGCATGAAAACCAAGCTGAAGGGCTTTTTCCCGGATTTCCTTGGAACCGTAAGAGGTAATGAGCACCCCCTGGATTTTCGGTTTAAGTTTTCTTAGCTCCAAAAAAAGGTCAAGGCCGTTCTTATCCGGCAGACGATAGTCTATAATAGTAGCTGAGACCCTATTGCTAGTGGCTATGAAAAGAGCTTCTTTGGCAGTCCCAACAGTTGTCACTGAAAACCCGGCTTCCTGGAGAACCTTGGATAGAATCCAGCACATACTTTCTTGGTCATCTACTACCAGAATCATTTTATCTTGCTCCGTAGAGTTTTTGGGTCTATGCCGAGAAACTTTGCCATTTCAATTTGATTTAAAGAGTTCCTCTTTTTCATCTGAGTAATAATCTGTTCTTCGGCTTCCTCTGCTACCTTTTTCTTGATTTTTTTTAGGTCTATTGGCTTACTGACGCTACAGCCAAATTCTAATTCTAACCTGACTCTTCTTCCACCGTTGCCGCCAGAGATAGATATTCCCTTTGAGGAATACAGCGAAAGATGCCCAGGAAGGATAATCTGATTTGCCAGAATAACTGCTCCGGCTATGATATGTTCTAGCTCCCGAACATTCCCTGGCCACCCGTAGGATAATAAAAGGTCCATAGCCTCATCAGAAATCACCAGGGGCTGTTTATTGTATTTTTTTCCATACTTTTCTACAAAATGACGGGCTAGAAGCTTAATGTCGCCTTCCCTCTCCCTTAAAGGAGGCAGTTGAATGATTACTCCACTGATGCGGTAAAAAAGGTCTTCTCGAAAACTGCCACCCTGGATAGCTTGCCTGAGGTCAATGTTGCTGGCACTGACAACCCGCACATCCAGATTTCTAGTCTTTCTCGCTCCCAGAGGAACATATCGCTGTTCCTGGATGACTCTCAAGAGTTTTGCCTGGTATTTCAGGGAAAGATTGCCAATCTCATCAAGCAGCAAAGTTCCTCCGTTAGCCCATTCCAGTCGTCCGGGTTTGTTCCTGTTAGCATCAGTGAAGGCCCCCTTTTCGTATCCGAAAATCTCGCTTTCCACCAGAGACTCAGGAAGTGTAGAGCAATCAATGGGTACAAAAGGTCCCTGGTGTCGTTTGCTGACCTCGTGAAGGGCTCTGGCAAATAGCTCCTTACCAGTGCCGGTTTCCCCTTGAAGAAGTACAGGTAGATCGGTGGGCCCGTACTTTTTAACTAATTGCCACACCTTCCGTATCTGGGAGCTTTTTCCTGCAATACCCAGCTCGCTCGATGTCTCCTTAATATCCTGCCTCCCCTTAAGGATTATCCTTATTGCTTGTTGCAGTTTTTTATCCTCAAAGGGTTTTTCAATATAATCTACTGCTCCTAGCTTTATCGCCTGAACCACCGAATCCACATTTCCATAGGCGCTGAGAATGATAACCGGGATATTGTTATTGTTTTCCCTCAGTTTCTTTAAAACAGCTATACCACTCATCTGCGGCATTTTCAAATCCAGCAGGATTAAATCAGGCGAGTTCAGATTCACTTTTTTAAATCCCTCTAGCCCAGAATATGCTGAATAAACGGAAAATTCCGACTTTAACAGGCGAGCAACAATTTTGTGGACTGCTGGCTCGTCATCAATCACCAAGATAGTTGAGCTACTGCTCATACCTATTCTCCTTTATCTGTCTAATAGGAAGAGTTACCATAAAGATAGTTCCCTTTCTCATCTCACTTTTTAGGGAGATTTCTCCCCCATGCTCCTCCACAACACGTCGACAGAAGGGAAGTCCCAGACCCGTGCCTTTGGGTTTTGTCGAATAAAAGGGTCTGAAAATATACTGCAGGTCAGCTTCATTAATTCCCACCCCAGTATCGGAAATCTCCACCCGCACCCTATCTTCGTTCCTGGATGAATCTTTCCGGACAAAGTACATCTTGACACCTAACCTTCCTCCCTCAGGCATAGCCTCGATAGCATTCTTAAAAAGATTCAAAAACAGTTGCTTTATCTCTCGACTGTCTATTTGGCAGGGAGGAATACTTTCGTCAAACTCTTGCTCTATGCTGATGTTGTGTATCGCAGTCTCTCCGCTGACAAAGGTCAGTAGTTGGGAGAGAATATGCTGGAGGCTGCAGAACTGAAATTGAGGCCGCTTTGAACCGGTGAAATCAGAAAGGCTGCGCAGCAGAATATCCATCTGCTTGATGCTATCCATAATGGTATTAATGGCCTCCCTCAGGTTCTGATTATTGTCACCCAGAAGAGTATCCTGTATATACTGGAGGGTTGAGGCCATGATACTTAAAGGGTTGCCCAGCTCATGGGCCATGCTGCTTGCTAACAATCCCATCCCGGCTAGCTTCTCTGACTGCACCAGTTGTTCTTCGAGTTGCATGTGCTGGGTAATATCTTCTAAGGTGATGAGGCAGAGGGGAATCCCCCTATCTTTCAAACGGAGAGTGTTTATACTGGCTTTCAGGATTTTTGAACTCCCTTTTCCTGTGTCCAGATGCAGTTCAACCACCTTTGTTCCAGCTTCTTGGTTTTGTAGGACCATTCTGGCTTGATTTCGGAGGTTTCTGTGGGGAATAACCTCGAATAGCTGCCTATCTTCTATTTCTTCTAGCGACACCTTGAGGAGATTCTCGCAGATTCGGTTGTGCATCACTACTTTTAGCTCGTTGTCCACAACTAAGATAGCGTGGGGTAGAACATCCAAAATCGCTTCATAGAGGTGCTTGCTCAATCCTTTTTTCTCCTCAAAATATTTTTGAGGTTTCGGACCCTTAAAGGTAGTAGGTTTTCTTTATCGGCGGTAAATTCCAAAAAAAAAGCCCCTAGTTTCACATTGAAACCATGGACGGTATTTTCTTATCGAACGGATAACTTCAGCAACCTAGCCACCTTCCCCGGAAAGCAAAATCTGGGCTTTGCATTCCATTCTTCTGAATAATTGCCCTTTTGGGTATTTTTTTTATACACTCATCCAAAACTTTCAGCTTTATAGTTTGGTAAATATTCACCAAAGCACGTATACTACTGTCATTGTGAGGAGCGATAGCGACGTGGCAATCCCAAAAACTGAGATTGCTTCAGGATTTCATCCCTCGCAATGACACGTGGTTCACTGAGTATTTACGGATAGTTTGAAAAACTCACCTGCCACTTTTCGGTAATAGCATTTTTTATGCCAACTTATTCTTAAATATGACCCATCCAGAGGTCTTCCCGTGATAGCCTATGCTTGCAGTAAGATTTACCAGAAAACAGTTGGGCTTAACTCCTTCCCTTGCCAGTGCTAAAATTTGTACACCTTTAGCAGTTATCCCGCTCAGAAGATTTATTTAGTCAACACCTTGAGAACTTACGATACCTGGACATTTTCTGCACAGATGGACATTTATGTACATTGCTCATCCCGTGTCAAAAAATACCGAAGGACAATTTCTTCCGTCGCTGTATTTCGTTGCTAGTTGCTCGTTGCTAGTATCTCGTAAGAAAAGACCTCAAAATCCACAAAGCAATGCTATTGACGCAATACGATTTACGTACTTATTTCTCTTCCCCTCGGAAAGAGGGAGTACGAGCAACTAGCGACAAGCAACGAGCAACGAATTTTGAGGAATGTCCTTCGGTAGAGCATATAATTTCCTAGTTCATCAAGAATTTAATGAAAAGCCAAAAGAATTGTAGTGTTGACAGTTTGCCCAATCATTTAGTATAATATGGAAAGAAATATGGTATTGATTTCTCTCTGGCTAAGCCTTTTCAGCAGAAGGAGCTTTTTGACTTAATTGCTGAAGTGCTAAAAGCAAAAGAGAAATATTTACAATATTAACCTGACTTCGAGAATTGTTCTGAATAGTTAGTGGAGAAAAGTATAATGGAAATGGAATTTAAGGGGAAGAAAGAAAAATACAGAATTCCGCTAATGGTTGTCCTTTTAACTGCCAGTTGCTTTCTCACTTATTATTTTCACGCGCTACTTAGAATCACAATTGTTTTTACCCACTTCTTTTATATTCCAATTATTTTGGCCTGTCTCTGGTGGAAAATAAGAGGTTTACTTGTAGCTATATTTTTAGCCGTATTGCTGATTTTCAGCTTTATTTTCGTCAGGCAAGAAATGGGTATTGTTGATGATTATCTTCGAGCTTTTATGTTTATAATTATTGCCTCCGTAGTTGCTGCATTAGCTAAGAAGATTGCCAGGACAGAGGAGAAAACTAAATTTGTTTACGCAGAACTCAATCAGATATTTAACGACGCAGCCGAGGGAATATGGGTGGTCGATAAGCACTTTAACATTCTTCGAATTAATGACACACTTTGTACTCTATCGGACACAAGACAGGATGAGGCAGTGGGTAGAAAGTGCTATGAGGTTTTTCACATCTCTCTATGCCATACTCCTAATTGTCCGCTGATTCGGATTAGGGATGGAGATAAGGAATATATCGAATGTGAGGTAGGAGGCGAGCGTAATGATGGTATCAGAATTCCTTGCATTATGACGGCAACTCCCTTTCGGGGACCGGATAGAAAACTAATCGGCATTATTGAAAATTTTCGGGACATCAGCGAGCAAAAGAAAGCAGAGAAAGCTCTCATTCAACCAGAGAAGCTAAGAGCCCTGGGAGAGATGGCCGGAGGAGTGGCTCATGATTTTAATAACCTTTTGGCAATCATTTTAGGAAATGCCCAGCTTTTGCAAAGAGGATTAGAAAGATATAAGAAAGAGGAGATAACGAAACGCCTCGGAATCATTGCCCGAACCGCCTCTCAGGGAGGAGAGACCGTAAGAAGACTTCAACATTTCACTGGCAGAGAAATCTCTAGCGACGAATTTACTAGACTTGACCTCAATGAGATTGTAAGATCGGCCCTTCGCTCTACTTCTCCTCGCTGGAAGGATGAGGCCGAGGCTAAGGGAATCACTATTACGATAAAAGAAGAGCTGGGGAAACTACCTCCTCTTTTAGGAAATGAATCTGAGCTGATGGAGGTTTTAACTAACCTTATTTTCAACGCGGTAGAGGCCATGCCAGATGGAGGAAGAATTACCATCAAAACCGAGGCCAAAGAAAACGACGTTTTGCTTTACTTTACTGACACTGGCCATGGCATCCCCGATAAAATAAAGATAAACGTCTTCGATCCTTTCTTTACTACTAAGGGCCCAAAAGCTTCCGGTCTTGGTTTTTCCACCTCCTATGGCGTCATTAAACGTCACAAAGGAGATATGAAGGTGGAAAGCAGTAAAAGAAAAGGAACAACCTTTACCATCACTATCCCTATTCCTTCAGAGAAAGAAAGACTAAAAGACTCGGAAAAGGTCTCTCCTCAAAGGATTCTGGTTATTGATGATGAGGAAGGGGTAAGAGATGTTTTGGCAAGGATCCTTGGGGAGGAAGGTCACCGGGTGAGTTTAGCAGAAACCGGTAAGAAGGGACTAGACAAGTTCAAACAGGGTGACTTTGACCTGGTTCTAACTGATCTTGGGATGCCAGATATGTCTGGTTGGGAGCTTGCCAAAAGAATAAAGGAAGTAGGTCCTTCCCTACCGGTGGGACTTATTACTGGTTGGGCAGTATCCGTCACTAAAGAAAAGATGAAGGAAAAGGGAGTAGATTTTATTCTATCTAAGCCCTTTGATTGCACTAAGGTAGTAAGAGAAATAAATACTTACCTTAAATTTAAGGACCAATAACCACCTGCTTTTCTATTTTTAAAGACCGGTCTTTTTTTACCACCACTAAAAAATTGTCGCCTTCTGTGTAAAAGTAAGACATTGACTGCTCCCCTCCAAACCAAAATTCCCATTTTATCTACATTCCCATTTATAAATTGAGGACACTTTGTCCTTTTTTTTCTTAGCTGCGAGATGCGTAAGCTTGACAGTTTGCCCAATCATTTAGTATAATATGGAAAGAAATATTAGTATCTTTGAGCATTATTGAGCATATCTTCGCACTGCCACAGACATAGTCTACAAAAAGCCGAATTACTGGCTGGCGCAGTCAAATGTACATATTCTCCAAAGATAAGTAGGCAAGATAATAAAGGGAAAAGCGGCTAGAAGACTGACTCTTATTTGCGAAATTAGCGATGGATAAATGATATATATAATCCTGGGAGTGTGCAGCTTTCTGGTTGCCTATTGGTTCGACTTTGTCTCTTTCAAAAAAATCCCTCTGGCAAAATTGGTTTTGGGGAGTACGACTGGGTTTTTGGGCATTTACTCTCTCTTTATGGTTTGCTTTCGAGCAGAAAGATTTGCCCTGCCTAGATATCTATCCTTCCTAGGTTGGTTTCTCTTATTTACATCAAGCTTTCTCCTCTTTTTTTCCCTTTTCTGGGAGATCCCCTTCAGGAAGACTTATACAGTCAAAGGAGTGGGCGATAAATTGATAAAAACAGGAACTTATGCTCTTGTGCGCCATCCGGGAGTCATCTGGTATGTTCTTTTTCTTATTGCTCTCCTTCTAATTTCCAGATCGAGATTACTTTTAATAGCTCTTCCTATCTGGGTTTTTATGGATGTGCTATATGTGTTTATTCAAGAAAAATTCTATTTTCCTCATATGTTTCCTGGATACGGGGAATACAAGAAAGGGACACCAATGTTAATTCCTACCAGAAGAAGTTTTATGCGTTTTCTGGCCAGCTTTAGGAAAAGAGGGTCGTGAATGGTGAATGGAAAAGCTATAAGCTGGGGGAGAGGGAAAAGGCAAATCTTGCTTTTTCGGGTAAGGGATTACGATATACTATATACGAATATAAGGGAGGTGATAGGTAAGCGTCGAAGTAGGTAGAGTCATCAAACTTATCTGAAAGGAGATAGTAAAAATGGCTAATGCAACTGAGTTATTTAGGCAGGGGAAGGCCAGAGAAATTTGGCAAAAATATTGCGGGTTTATCGATTTGTCAATTGATGAGGTTATGGAGATTCAGAGGCGGCTATTGATGGAGCAAATAGACTTGCTCAGTAAATGTGAGCTGGGTAGGAAGATTATGGGGGATAAAATACCCAAGAGTGTGGAGGAATTTAGAAAGAATGTACCCCTAACTACCTATGATGATTATGAGCCTTACCTATCAGAAAAAAGAGAGGATATCCTTCCAGAAAAGCCATATGTCTGGTGCCATACAAGCGGTAAAACCGGTCAACATAAGTGGGTTCCTTATACAAAAAGGATGTATAAAGCTATGGGTGAGGGTTTCTTAACTGGTTTCATACTTGCGACTTCTAAGAAAAAAGGGGATTTTCTTTTGGAGGAAGGAGACAGTGTACTCTATGGTGTGGCTCCACCCCCATACACATCGGGAGTAGGCTACCGTGCCCTGGCTGAAGAATTCAATATTACCTTTATTCCTCCCCTTGAACAAGCGGAGAAGATGGATTATGCAGAGAGAATGGAGAAAGCTTTTAAAATATCATTGGTAAAAGGTATAGATATCTTTGTTGGCGCCTCCAGTGTTTTAGCTAATATAGGGCGGCGTTTCAGCGGGGAAGGTGAGAAATCCAAGATGTCCATTTCTTCCTTCTTACATCCACTGGCTATGATGAGAATGATCAAGGCTCTCGTCAAAAGCAAAGTAGCAAGGAGAAGTATACTCCCCAAAGATATTTGGAGACTAAAGGGTATAGTATCGGGAGGTGCAGATGCAAAGATATACGGAAAGTTAATAGAACACTATTGGGGCATGCGACCTCTGGAGGGCTACGCAAGTAGCGAGTCTGGTACCGGTGGTATTGCCATTCAACTTTGGGATTATGGGGGTATGATTTTTCTTCCCCACTCTAGCTTTGTAGAATTTATTCCCGAAGAAGACTCTATCAAAAACCAGAAAGACGCAAATTATAAGCCACAGACACTGCTTCTTAGTGAAGTCAAGGCTAATCAAATCTATGAAGTGGTAATAACGAACTTCTATGGAGGAGCTTTTGTAAGATACAGACCTGATGACCTAATCAGGGTTATCTCTCTAAAAAATAAGAAGTTGGGTATAGATATTCCTCAGATAACCTTTTATTCCCGAGCAAGCGAGGTGATAGACCTGGCAAGCTTTGCTCGACTTACTGAGAGGGCTGTCTGGCAAGCCATAGAAAACGCAGGGATTAAATATAGTGATTGGACACTGCGAAAAGAAGTTGAGGCTCAACAGCCCGTCTTACACCTTTATCTTGAATTAAAAGATGAGGAGCGAGGAGAAGAGGAGATTGTGGAGGCTGTTCATGAGAGCCTTAAAAAGATTGATTCCGATTATGGTGATGTAGAGAAGATGCTGCAATTAAAGCCCCTGCGGTTGACAATTCTCTCTCCAGGCACATTCCAACGATATATGCTGAAACAGCAAGAAGAGGGAGCTGATTTAGGCCATATTAAGCCGTGCCATATGAATCCATCAGATAAAGCCATCAATGATCTTCTGCGATTGAGTAAAAACCAGCTGTAAGCCATATAATGAATTGTATTTCGTGAATCGTGAATGGCAAGAAAAGAAGCAAGATGCAAGAAGTAAGTAGCGGTCGGATTTATCCGACTATATTGTTTGATAAATCAAACTGCTACGATGTGTGATAAATCAAACCGCTACCCCCATAGGGGAGAGTACGCATCACGCACGATGAGATACGAGACAGATGGAAGGTTAGAAAATGACCTGGAATATATTTAGCCTAATTCCATTGAGTGCCTTTATCAGTTATACTCTGCTTTTATTTATTGTTATCTGGCGAGGTTCTAGAACTCAACCAGTTCAGATTTTTATCCTCTATCTTATTTCTATGGTTATCTGGAGCCTGGGTTCATTCGTCATGCATGCTAACCTTCCTCTGGGAACACCTCTTTTCTGGAATAGGTTTATGGTAGTTGGAGCCCTTGCCATGCCTATATTATTCTATTCTTTTATAAGAACTTTCCTGAGAATAAGAAAACAGAAAAAGTGGCTATACTTAGGAGCTATGCTCTATGTTTCCCTTTTTATGGCCAATATAATGGGGTATTTTGTAAAAGAAGCCTATGTCTCAGAGGGTATCTTCTATTACAGATACAAACTGGGAATAGCTGAATTCCTTGCAGCTGTGAGCTGGTTCCTCTTTGTAGGGCTTGCCGCCTTCAATTTAATACAAAGCTCCAGGAAGACAAAAGACAGCCTCTATCGAAATAAGCTCAGGTACCTTCTAGTAGGAATGCTTATTATGACTGCCGGTATGGTGACTAACTCTACAAAGCTGGGAAGATACCCTCTGGATATTTTACTAAATACAGTAAATGCTTTTCTAATTGCTTATGTCATTCTAAGATACAAATTGCTTGATATCAGTATTGTTGTGCGCCGGGGATTTGTTTATTTCACTTTAACCACCATCATTGCTAGCGTGTATCTAATGATGATTTTTGTTTTAGAAAGAGTCTTGCAGGGAGTAGTAGGGATATCTCTGGTTGCTATTTTAATAGCTATCGCTATCGCTCTTATTTTCCAGCCATTAAGAGAACGACTGCAGTATTGGATTGACAGACTATTCTTCCGGGAAAGATTCGATTACTATCAAGTCTTGCGAAAATTTACTCAAAAAATGATAACCATTCTTAGCCTCAATCAGCTAATAGATTCTACCGTGAATATAGTCAGTGAGACAATGCAGACTGACAAAGTGAGTGTTTTTCTCATTGATAAGGGTGGATTCTATCTGAAAGGCCTTCTGGGTCTTGAGGAATCTAATGTATTTCAGCTTAAGTTAAAAAAAGATAATCCATTAGTGCTCTGTCTGGCTAAAAATAGTAAAATTATGACGAGAGATGAGATAAGCATTTTTCCTGAATTCAAGGGTCTCTGGGGAAGGGAGATAAAAGATTTGGAGATGCTAAAAGCAGAGCTATTTATTCCTTTAAAATTCAAGGATAACCTGGTGGGGATAATTATTCTGGGTAAGAAACTCTCGGACAGCACCTATTATGAGGAGGATCGTGCCTTACTTTCCTCTATGGCCGGCCAGGCTGCTATTGCCTTTGAGAATGCCAGACTATATGAGGAAATCAGGCAATCCCTGAAGGAAAAGGAAAAACTGGAGAAAGAACTTCGTCAACAACAGGTGCAGCTTATTCGAACAGAAAGATTAAGAGCCTTAGGCGAAATGGCGGGAGGAGTAGCTCATGACTTCAATAATCTGCTTACTGCCATTCTCGGCAATGTTCAATTACTTTCTATGCGGATAGAGAAAGTGGATACCGGCGAGATTAAAAAGAGACTGAGAATTATTGAGACTTCAGCTCTTGATGGAGCCAAGGTCGTGAGAAGAATTCAGGAATTTAGCCGGCTCAGAACTGATAAGGAATTTACCAGGATAGATTTGAGGAAAATAATCAGGGATGTACTTGAGATAACTAAGCCTCGCTGGAGCGATGAAGCACGAAAGAGAGGTATCACTATTAAGGTCACCACCAGATTAGATGAAATACCCTCTGTGATGGGTAGTGCCTCTGAATTAAGAGAAGCTCTGACCAATGTGATCCTTAATGCTATTGATGCTATGCCTGAAGGGGGAAAAATCACCATTAGAACGAAAAAGGATAAAAATTGGGTATACGTTCTCATGAGTGACACAGGGATAGGAATACCAGAGGAAATAAAGGGGAAAGTATTTGATCCTTTTTTTACCACTAAAGGCTCTCAAGCAAGCGGACTGGGAATGAGCCTGTCTTACGGGATTATAACCAGACATGGAGGAGATATAGAGATAGGTAATCGAAAAGGAGAGGGAACCACCTTCACTATAAAATTACCCTTTCCATTAGAGATAAAGGAAAAGGAAGAAAGAACTATTCTTTCTTCGCAAATCAGGAAGGCCAATATTCTTGTTATAGATGACGAAAAGGGAGTCTGCAATGTTCTGGAAGAGATGTTAAGTCTGGAGGGGCATTCTGTGGCATCTTCTCTGAGTGCAAAAAAAGGGATAGAGCTATTTCAGAAAAAAGAATTTGATCTGGTTTTTACTGATTTGGGAATGCCGGAGATGTCGGGATGGGAACTGGCCAAAAAAGTCAAAGAGATTAATTCCAAGGTAGCGGTGGCAATGATTACCGGCTGGGGGAAACAGGTAGATAGGAAAGAGATGAAGAAATGGGGTATTGATTTCTCTCTGGCCAAGCCTTTTCAGCAAAGAGAGCTCCTTGAGTTAGTTGTCAAAGTAACGAAAGCAAAAGAGAAATATTGACTTGACTTCGAGGACATTTAACAAGCACTATCTTGCCAATGATATTATTATTGCGAGAGATGGCCGGAGGTGTAGCTCATGATTTTAATAACCTCTTGGCAATCATTTTAGGAAATGCCCAGCTTTTGCAAAGAGGATTAGAAAGATATAAGAAAGAAGAGCTGGGGAAACTACCTCCTCTTTTAGGAAATGAATCTGAGCTGATGGAGGTTTTAACTAACTATCTAAGCCCTTTGATTGCACTAAGGTAGTAACAGAGGTAAATACTTACCTTACATCTAAACATCGATAATCATCTAAAGAATTGTCGCCCCATCCTGAATCCTGACGTCAGAGGTTATTTGAAAAAAGGATCTCTGTCTGTAGAGTCTACCTCTATCCCATATTTTTCCATCTTGTACCTCATAACGCGGCGGGAAATGCCTAAAAGTCTGGCTGCCTTGGTCTGAGTCCAATGTTTCTCCTCTAAAGCAGCCGTGATAAGCTCTTTTTCCAGGTAAGCTACCCTCTCTTTAAGAGAGAACTTACCGGAAGGGAGGGTAAGGCAAGACTGCTCCGAGAATTCCTGAACCTCTAAAGGTAGATCTTGAGGGAGGATGGCATCACCCTTTCCCATAACCAGGGCTCTTTCAATTACATTCTCCAGCTCTCTTACGTTACCGGGCCAGTTGTATTTCATCAAAAAATGGAGGGTCTTAAGAGGAAAATATTTGAGCCTTCCTTGAGACTCTGAGTTATATTGACGAAGAAAGTGCTCCACCAGAAGGGGAATATCATCTTTTCTTTCTCTTAGAGGGGAAAGGTTGATAAGAACCACATTTAAGCGGTAATAAAGATCCTCTCTAAAGGAGCCTTCCTTTACCGCTTTTTCTAAATCCCGGTGGGTGGCGACTATGATCCTTACCTCAATCTTTATCGGTTTAATTCCGCCCACTCTCTCTATTTTCTTTTCCTGTAAGGCCCTTAAAAGCTTGGCCTGACCAGCCAGGCTTAAGTTGCCAATCTCATCTAAGAATAGGGTGCCTTTGGAGGCTAGCTCAAATTTACCCAGCTTTCTGGCAATGGCTCCGGTAAAGGCTCCCTTTTCATGACCAAAGAGCTCGCTTTCCCAAAGATCCCGGGGAAGACTGGCACAATCCACCGCTACGAATGGTCCCTCCCTCAGGGTGCCATTAAAATGGATAGCCCGGGCCACCAGCTCTTTACCGGTTCCGGTTTCTCCTCGGATAAGGACGGTAGATTTGTTATCCACTACTCTTCCTATCCTTTTGTAGACCTCAAACATCTTGGGGTTTTTGCCCACAATATTTTCAAACCTGTACCTTTCCTCTAATTTCTTTGAGGAAGCTACCTTCCTGGCTAGTCCCTTTGTCTCCAGGGCTCCTTTAATGAGGCTCTTTAGCTTTTCCAGGTCAAAGGGCTTGGTGAGGTAATCATAGGCTCCCAGCTTCATGGCCTCAACTACAGAATCCATACCCCCATGGCCAGTAAGAATAATGATACTACTCTCTTTATCAAACTCTCTTATCTGACCCAGAGTCTCTATCCCGTCCATTCCAGGCATCTTAATATCCAGAAGCAGCACCTCTGGGTTTTCTTCCCTCACCTTAACCAGGGCCCTCTCCCCACTATCTACTGTTAAGACTTGGTATCCTTCATCCCTTAAACTACAAGATAACACATCCCGAATACCAAGCGCATCATCTACTACCAGGATCTTAGCTGTTGGCATTATTTCACCCTTTGAAAGATCCTAATTGGCCGATTCAATAGGGGTCTCCTCTAATAATTTCCGGTATTGAGATATCCTTTGGAAACTGGAGAGGATCTTTAAGTTCTTTCTACAATCGCTTATAGAGCGCCTGGAGATAGAAATGCCAAATTTTTCTCTTAGCTGAGTTCTAATCTCCTGGTCACTGTATGCCTTACAGAGTGCTCCACTTTGCCAGGTATTTTTCTCTTGTTCAATAACTTCTCTGATCAGACTCTTTCTTATTTCTCGTTGGCTAGGAAAGAGAGTCTTAAAGAGGATTCGTCTTCCTTGAGGAGTACGGATGGCCTTCCCATTGATAGCTCTGCTAATCGAAGACGGATTTACCCCCATTCTTCTACTTAATGAGACCTGAGTAAAGGGCTTCAAATCTCTAAAGTCTCCCGAGAGGAGAAAATCACGCTGGACCTCTACCAAGTTCTGAATTACCTCGTAGATAGCAGTCTTTCTATTATTGATCAACCTTAGTTTATTAAGCAAAGAGTCAATTTTTCGAACTTCATCTTCAGCGAAAATCCCCGCCTTTTTTATCTTTTCAACTCTATCAAAATCAATGAGGTAAAGTCCTTTAGCCATCTCAGAAGAATAATAGCCAATAGTCAATTGGCCATTGTTCTTCTCAATAGAGGCAATGGTAGAATAATATATCCTGCTGGTTCTATTATCCTTTGTTGACTCGGTGAGTTTACTTTCAAGATAGAATCTATCTACGAAATCATTTATCTTCTTTGCTGTTTCCACAGGTAGGTCGCACTCTCGAGCTATCTGCTTAGAAGTCATCCCGGCTACCCCGTTCAAAAAGTACTTTTTGAATCTATCTACCCCTAACTTTTTTATGGTTGAGACAAGGTCTTTTCGATGAGCCAGGAAAGATTCTACCTCAAGAGTATCTTGACTGGGAGTGATAGCGGGATCAAGGGGGAGCATTTTAGAGAAGGCCTCTCTGGTCCAGGGAGGCCTCTTGTGCTTAATAACTTTCACTTCTGAGGTCATTAACTTCTTAAACAGAGGATCATTTTCAACTTCTTGAACAAGCTTTTGAAACTCCTCTTCGGGCAGACTCATAAATTGAGCCAATTTCATTCTACCCATTAGCCTTGCTACCTGCTTTGCTCTCTGAGCCAGAATCTGCCTACCCTCTAGGGCACTCAATATTCCTATCCTTCCTTAGCTTAGAACTTCCTGATTTATGCATATCCTAACAAAGAAGGTCTCTCAGGTCAAGTTCGCTCTTTCTTCTAGCCCTCTTTTTTCCCTAATTTAAGCTCCAGTATCCCGTTTTTGAAAGAAAGCTCTACCGGGTCTGGTTTTACTGAAAAAGGAAGTAAGATCTCTTTGGCATATTTTCTCTGCTCCCTCTCTGCAGAAAGATTGAGAATATCTTCATTTATTTTGATTTTTACATCTTCCTTGGACACCCCGGCAAGCTCTGCTATTACCTGAACAAAATCCTTCTCTTCAAGAACATCTACAATCGGTTCTCTAACTTCTTCAATTACCGGTCCCTCTTTGGTCCGTTTAATATTACCAAAGGTTTCCACGACAGGTTTTTTCCCAGCTAAGGTTCTAACGCTAAAACCATATACGCCTCTTGCTTTCCCACCTAACCCTTTTATTTCGCCCGTCTTTTTAATTTCTTCCGTTTCTTCAGATAACTTGGATGCCAAATCAATCAAATTGCCGACCCCTTCAAATATCCCTCCTAAGCCTATCTTCCCTAAGCCAAAATCAAAGTCAACTCCTTTTTTTTCCTCTTTTTTTTCTTTATCAGACATTTAAGCCTCCTTTTATTGTTCGTAGTTCATTGTTCATAGTTCATTGACTTATTGAACGCTTCAAGCCACTAAGCATTTTTGATAAGTCAGTTAGTTTCTCTTCTAAATCTATATATCTTTTTTGATTCAGATACTCCTGTTTTAATGCTATCCTTAATATTGTAACACACTCAAAGATAGAACCTCTCGCTATATCTATAAATCTACTACACTAGTTCATTGTTCGTAGTCAGAAAAGACAGTTCAGAGTTAGAAGGAAGTCAAGAAATCTTAGTCAATGAACTATGAACTCATAACTACTAACTAGTTTAGTTCTTGCAGAGCCTTCAGCAATATTCAGTGAAATTGATACAGCTGCTCTTCTTAGCTGACTCGCTAGACCAAACATTTCATCCTCTGGAAAAGTCTTTGTTAATAAATAGATGTCATTAACAAACTCATTTGCTTTATTATAAACATCTAGTTTCTCAAAATTGAATCCCATTGTTCCTCTTTCGATGAACTATGAACTATGAACTGGGCCTTCGACGCTGACCGAGCAGCTCTCTAAGGTTTTCCATACTTTTCCTAAGGTCTAGAATTTCCCTCCGATAAAGACTCTCCAGCTCCTTTACCTTCCTTTTTAATTTATCCTCGACCTCCTTTTCCAGAACCTTCTTATTCTCTTCTATCCTTGCCACAAGAATCTCCAGAAGTCCTTTCCCATCGGTTTTGCTTACCCTTTTTTCATTTGCCAATTCTCTAACTATCTCCCTTGTTTTCTCTACCGGGAAGGGAGCACCGTTCAAGACAGCAGAAAGACTTGCTGGGTACATCTCCAGGACAGAATCTCCTCTTTTCTTTATTAACTCTCGCAAAAGAGCAGGAAAAAGCTCTTTTTCATCCTTCTCCTCTCCTAGAAGAATTTGAACTAGAGTTATGGAGGTAAGATCCTTACCTGTCTGGTGGCCCACCACTTGAATTTGCTCTCCCCTTTTTATTAGACCAGCAAGTTCAGAAAGTGTAATTGGCTGACTGGTTTTGGTATCGTACATCCTTCTGTTGTTATACTTTTTAATCAAGCGAGGCATACTCCCACCTCCATAGTTCATAGTTCGTTGTTCATAGTTCATTGATGTGTTGAGCACTTTAGAAAGCTCTAAACATTTTTGATAAGTTTGTTTGCTTTCTAAATCTAAACCTGTAAATCCTCTCTAATTCAAAGGTTTTTCTTTCTACGAACAATGAACTATGAACTATGAACTATTTTAACCGGAGAAGCAAGATATTCAGCCAGTTGATCAAATCTTTCCTCATCTTTTCCCCAAACAAGTCCATCAAAATAGGCTTTTACTTTACTTCTCTCTTTCAACTGACAGACTGTGATATCCTTGGAAATTTGGGGAAGCACATTATGATAAACCCCTATAAGAAGAACCCCTACTTCCCCATCTTGCAAGGTATCGTTTATTCTCCCAGCGATGAATTTGTCCCTTTTTTCCATCAAAGGGTTTTTACGCAGTTTATATCCTATGTAGGCCAGCATTTTTTCTATAGGAGATTTGGTTTGAGAAAGCTTGATGAGACTATTATATTCTTCTTTAAGGAGAGTCAAATCTTCTGTTTTCATTATCTTTGCACCCTTTTTCATTAATTCAAGAATGATTTTGTAATTCTTGCTTCCTTTGTCTGCTCCTTCCTCGATAATCTTCTTTCCTACCTCGCCATCTATCATCAGCCCGTCCTGATAAATTTTAAGACCTGAGGTGCTTAGACCAGCAAAATAATTGGCGATGGAATCCCAGAATTCCGAGACCGCCTTTTTATGTCTATTCCAGCGTTCTTCTCCCAACATTTGGCTGCTTTTTTTGTCAATAGTATCAGCCACGCTTCCTAGATCTGCCTTCATATGAATAATGGGTACATAAAGTAGCTTTTTCATTAGTCGTGTCTCATTAGTTAAATGGTTAT